>JAFULU010000093.1 GCA_017483125.1 Clostridia bacterium | reverse complement strand
TGAAAATCAGTCATAGAAACAACCTCAATTTGTGGTGTCAAAGTCCTCAAAGGGCATACTGACCCATTTTTCTATATCATACCACACAACCGTCCAAAAGTCAAGTGCAAGCGCGAAAAAAAGGAGCCGTCTGATCCGTGAACGGCTCCTTTGTCGAGTCTATCTGCGGGGATACTTCGCCCGATATCGGCGGGACAGCTTGAAGATCAAGCAATTCGCGTAGAAAAAGGGCTTCATCAGTACGGGATGGGCCCGACGCAGGGGCATCCACAGCTTGACCGCAAAGCGGTAGAAGGAATTCTCCACCGAAAAGGGCTTCACGCGCCGCTGAATATGGGTCACGTGCGCCAGGATCTGATCGGGGGAGATCACCTCGGTCCAGCTTTGGGCATCTCCGTTGATGAGGAGGGTTCCATCCTCCCGCAGCTCCACCACGCGGTGCAAAACGAGGGACAGATTCGGGCGGGCAAAGAAAACAATGTCTCCCCTTTGGGGCACGTAGGCAGAATTCTTTTCCAGGAAGACCAGAGACCGTTGATCGAACAGAAACGGGATCATGCTTCCCCCCGTTACCAGCAGGGGAAACCTGTCCCCATCCTTGGCCTCGGCCAGAATACGGATCAGCTGCTCGCGGTCAATGGAATCGTGCTTATTATCACTCATAGCGATGTCCTCACAGCAGGCGCGGTCATTGACCCAGCTCCCGTACCAGCATATTCACGCCCGTTTGGTCAATGCCGCAGCTCATGCGGTAAATGGGCACGCGGGGCATCATCAGATCCAGGGTGTCCATAACCTGCTCGGTGAGGCGTGTATCCCAATTCGGCATAAAAACACTGGGCAGATAGGTCACCAGGGCCTCCACGTCATCCAGGCGTCGCAGGGTTGGTGTCTCGGCGCGCTCCAGACAAACAATGGCCCGCAGGGTGACCCGACGGTTGACGCGGTAGGGGGACGAGCCTGTCCAAGGGCTTCCGTAGGCAAAAATATCCTCGGGGGCCTCGGGCTTGACCGACAAAAACACCTTGTCGCCGTTGATCACCTCAGCATTACGGAGCATCTTCCATATGGCGGCCTGGGTGCTCTTACCCACACCCGAACGGCCCACGAACAGAATGCCGCCCAGCTCGGGATCCCGGATCAGCGCGCCGTGGACCAGCAAGGTCCGATAGTAGGTAAGGCGGGAGTATACGGCCAACAGCAACAGATCCTCCAACCCACCGGGCTGAAGAGCGCGGAGAGTTGCCCGCTCAAAGCGGTCATCAGCCACCAGAACGGCGTCGGAATACCGAGTCAAGGTCAGAACGTGACGGATGGAGAAGTCGGAATCCAGCTGCTCCACGCCGTGAATAGGCGGAATATCTGCGATCCCAACAGAACAAATCGGCTCCTGACCACAAGGATCAGAAGCCGAAGTTCTTTCTGAATCGCACTCAAAGCCGGTCAGCAGAGCAGACAAAGCCTCATCCTCCGCTTGCACCGTATGGTCAGCTATCAGAAAACGATTACGCATATGTAATCTTAGCTGACGAAGCAGGTACGATAAACCCCATTCAGAGAATTGGAGGGATCAGCAGCAATCGCGAAGATCGTATCCAAAGAAACATCCTTGTTGTACTCTCCAAAATTATCCATGGGATTCATGGCGGCTTCCTCACCCTTGTTCTCAAAACCGGTCAGATACGCGGTAGTGAAGTAGTGGGTGTTGCAACCATCCGCCTGCTGGTACAGCTTGAAACCACCAACGTTTTTGTTGTCGTTACCAAGAGAGGTAGCAACGTTCTCGTTCACAACGAACGCAACGCCGGCAGCCATAGGCTTAACATAAGTCTTTTTCATGTCGGTTCATCCTTTCTGTTTTTTCTGCGTTGTGATTCACGCAGACTTGCATGGCGCCGCCCGTGGAGCAGGAGAGAGTGAGTACCCATTCTCACGCTCCCGTCCTATCGGGGGCATTGAAAATTACTGGTCGCCGTTGGGGGTAAAGCGGCAGCTGGAAAGACCGTGAATGTAGGTGAGAATCAGATCATAGAAACGATCAAGCTTCTCATCACCGGTGCTGGTCTTTGCGTAAGTGGTGTTGCCCATAATGAAGGCCTGGTTGCCAACGATCGCGTACTGAACACCGTAGAATGCCTCAGTGGTGGGCTCGCGACCGGAGGTAGCAACGTTCTCGTTGACCTGAATGGTAACAACATTACCTTCCGGCTTCATGTAATCCTTCTTCATCGTAGAGTTCTCCTTTCTATAAATCTGGCTCTGTACTATGTATTATAAACCATTTTCTCAAAATTGTCAATACTTTTCAAGAAAAATATTGCACAAACTTGATAGGAATATAATCATTGTTTTTGTACGCATCGGACAATTTATGAACGATTCTTACCGTTTTTTCCTCTTATTCTTCCCCATCTTGCGGGTCAGATGCCTGATCTGCGTACTTTTCGGGGTTTTCCGCCATGTCGCGGGCCTTCAGCTCGTTATACAGGCGGTGCATATCTCTGGCAAGGGAGCAGAAGGTCTCGCTGACCTTTCCGGGGTCTCCGCTCTCGGAGGCCAGGAGTCCGGGACAGCGCTGGCAGAACTCGGAATCCTCGCAGGTCGCGCACTCCTCGGGCGTCTTGATGCTGTCGGTCTTCTCCAGGAGAGCTCTCCACGCGGTCTCAAGCTCTGCGGGATCCTTCACCTGTACGTAAGGCTGGGGGGCGAAGCCGCAGAAGCCCATATGCCAATGCCAGGTCATGAAATAACTGGTGCCGTAGGAGCCGCAGTAAGCGAAGGGACGGAGATCGCACTTATGCCTCTCCCGCTCCAGCGCGTTCAGACTCCACCGCTGATTCACCACCTCGGTGCGGACCTGCAGAGGATCGCTGATGGCGCCTCGGGCGGACAGGGTCACCGCGGTGCTGTGGAAAAAGCGGATCTTTTTCTCAGCGGCATAGGCGTACATAGCCTCCAGGTCGTGAAGGTTATCGTTCACCACCGTGCTGGTGCAGAAGAAGTTGATCCCCGCCTCGTTCAGCAGGTCAATGGCGTGGTCCACACGGGTAAAGCCGTCCTTCACCCCGCACATCTTCTCGTAGGTTTCGTTGCTGGCGCCGTAAATGGAGATCTTCATATTGTAGGGGGGATTGGCCTTGAGCTTCTCCACCACAGCCTCGTCAATGAGGCATCCGTTGGTGAGAATGGTCACCAGCATACCCATCTCGGTCAGACCGTTATAAATATCCCAGAATTCGGGATGGAGAAGAGGCTCTCCGCCCGTCAGGGTAACGAACAGCGTGTCCAGCTTGGCGCTCTGCCGACCGATCTCCAGCCACTCCTCGGCGGAGTGCAGCTTGCCTCCCTGCTGAACCATGGCGCAGTGATCCAGACGGACGTAGCACATGGGGCAGCGCAGATTGCACAGGGGGGTCAGCTCAAAGGTCACCTGCAGAGGCATTCTTTTGATCTTTGCCCAAACGCCGAACTGACTTCTCAGCATCTGAAAGTCAGAGGTTAAGCCAATATCCCGCTCGCAGTCAAAACTCATGCCTCGATCACTCCCACTTCTCTCAGATAGTCGAGAAACTCGTTGACATCCTTCGCAGCGGTATCGCGGTCCACGTCATAGGTGTCCAGCATGATCGCCACCAGCTCGTCCACGGTTTCCGCGCCCTTGTCCAGAGCCTGCCACAGAAGGTAGCCGCTCTCGGTCAGGGAGATCATGCCCTTGATCTCGGTGGTCATTTTCCCAAAGGGAACGGCCGAGTACATGGGACCGATCTTACGGAGCACAAAGCCCTTTTTCAATTTGATAGCCATTGGATTATCCTCCTTATTAGTAAACAGAGCAATGAATGTGTCTTCTCCCTCCGCCGTGCTTTGAAGAGCGGATGGGATCAAGCCTTGACCTCATCGGGGTCCCCGTCGGGCTGAAGATCGCTCACCTTCAGGTCAGCGGCGGAATTCAACCGCTGGAAGCAACCGTCACCGTCCACGCGGAAAATGACGTCGGAGTACTCCAGCATACTGGCGCGGTGGGTGGTGATGAGGCAGATGCGGTTGGGATTCTTGGTCATGACGTTGCGAAGCACTCTGGCCTCGGTGTCGATATCCAGAGCCGAGGTAGCCTCGTCCATGACCAGAATAGGCGCGTCACGCAGGATCGCGCGGGCGATGGAGATACGCTGGAGCTGTCCCTCCGAGAAGTTGTGACCCTTCTCCCCCACCACCGAGCGGTAGGTATCGGGCAGGACCGAAATGAAGCTCCACGCGTCGGCGGCCTTGAGGGCTTCGATGATCTCCTCCTCGGTGGCGTCGGGTCGGACGGTGCGGAGATTGGACTCCACGGTACCCGAGAAGATGCTGTTGCCCTGGGGCACGTAGGCGCAAAGACGGCGGACGCTCTCGGTCAGGGGGATGGAAACGGTTCCGTCGGCAGAGCTGACCGTAACGCTTCCCTCACGGGCCTGCAAAAGTGCCAGCATGATACGCAGAACGGTGGTCTTACCTCCGCCGGAGGGACCCACAAAGGCCACGACCTGTCCCGGCTCCACGTCAAAGGTCACGTGGCTGAGCACGTCGGTCTCGGCGTCCTTGTAGCGGAAGGAAACGTCCCGCACCTGCAGACGGACACCCTGCTCACGGGCAAGCTCGCCCAGAGCCTTGGCCTCGGCGGCGTATTCGTCGGCCTCGGCGGGCAGCTGGGTGACCTCCATGACGCGGCCCGCGGCGGTGGCGGTGGTGATGGCCGAGGGGATGATGTGGACAAGACCCGAGAAGGATGCCGACAGGGTACCCGTCAGGGAGATGAACAGGGTCATCTCACCGTAGTTAATGGCACCCACGTACAGGCGGTAAACACCCCACGCGTAGCAGCTGTATCCCGCGATCAGGCCGAGGAAGCCCATGAGGATGCTCATGCCAATGGTCACGCGGTTGTAGTCCAGGCGGATCTTCTTGTATTCCGCCTGCAGAGCGCGGAGATTCTTACAGTAGGTTGCTCCCAGATCAAAGGCCTTCACCATCTGAATGTTGTGGAACACCTCCTCGTTAAAGCCCAGGATGCGGCCGTTGATATCCCGCATCTTCTCGTTGTGCTTGCGCATGATCTTCATGAGGGGGCGGCCGGTGATCAACAGCACGGGCGCGCTGACGAAGGCGAAGATCGCCATGGTGGGATCGTGGTACAGGATGATGACGAAGGCACCGATAAACTGGGCCAGACGGGTGATCAGACTGGGGACGAAGGTGATGATTCCCCCCGCTATGGTGCTGACGTCACCCTCCAGACGGTTGATGATATCGCCGGAGTGGTAGCTCACCAGAGACTCCCAACGGGTAGCGATGATCTTTTTGAAGATGTCCTCGCGAACCTCGTTGACCACGCGGATGTTGATGCGGGTAGAGATCCAATTGGAGCCCGCGTTCAGAAAGATCTGCAGGACCGCCAGAGAAATGACCACCGACGCGGCGGTGATGATCTCCTTGAGGATCTTGTTCTCGGCGGTAACGGCGTTGATCAGATTCTTTTGCGCCACACTGACGATCAGTCCCATGGCCACGCCCAGAAGTCCCAGGGCGATGTAGAATCCGATACCGAGCCAATACCGCTTCATGTAATGCCCCAGCCATTTCCACTCCCTGAGGACCTCGGGCAGACGGGCAATCCATCGTTTCAGCTTGTTCATTATATATCCAATCGTTTCTAAAAAATACTCTTCAGGCACCCGTAGGTATCCTTTTGCAGTTTCATTATAGCACACTATTCCCGAAAAATCAAGGGGTTACGGCAAAAAATCACCGGATTACGTTTTTTTTCGGGAAACCGTCACCCCCTACACAAAACCGTCACGCAAGAACAAAGGGGAGTGACCGTACATCACTCCCCTTGCTCCGCGGCGGCGGTATGATTCGTGGGACAAACGGCGGGCCAGAGCCATGCCCTCCGCGTCTCGACGGTCTTCGCCGTACCCGCAGGGGTGAATGACCGCCTATTTCCCCGTTTGGAGACGGTAGGGGGCCAAGACACTTGTATTATAGCATATCTCGCCGTCGCTGTCAATATTATTTGGTAATTTTTGGCAACTTTCAGCCCGGGAATTCTTCCCTCTTTTTCGACAAGGCCACCGCGCAGCCTGCCGCCAGCAGGGGCATCAGGGCGGATACCGCCGAACGGCAGCCCTTCTTGTCGGGAGCCGTCGTCTCCCCTTCGCCCGCGGCGGGGGCTTCGATCACAGGGGCGTCGGTGGGCGTCCCATCGGGTGCCTCGGTGGGGGTCTCCACAGGCTCGGTGGGGGTCTCGGCAGGCTCCGTCTCGGTCTCCTCCTCCCGCTCCAGCCAATCGTAGGTGGGCAGAGGACCGTCGGTAAAGTCGCCGCCCTGGACCGTCCACTTGCGCTGGCTGCAGACCGTCTCGCCGTTCATCTCGTAGGAGGCGGTGACGGTGAGGACCTGTCTGTTGCCGCAGTAGTCGCGGAAGGCGGGGACGGTCACCGTCAGGGTCTCGGTGGAGAGGCCCTTACTGTCCTTGGAGAAGGCGTCCACGCTCATGGTGATGCGCTCGGCGTAGAGCACCGTATCCCCGTTCATGATCTTGAGGGTCACGGGCAGGTCGGTGACGGCCTTACCGGTATCGTTCACCAGCACGATGGGCAGACGGAGCTTGGCACCGCGCTTCACGTCCTCGGTGTACTCGTCGATGACGATGCCCAGGTCGGCGAAGGCGTTCTTCAGACGCTCCTTGGTGTAGGGGCGGATCTGCAGGGACTCGGCGGTGGAGACGTCGGGGGACAGGATATCCGAGGTCACGCCCTGGGCACTTGGGAAGGAGGAGCCCAGACCGCAGAAGAAGAGCAGACCGATGTAGGCGCGCTCGGTGCGGAAGGCCTCCATCTGGGCGGCCATGAGATCGGCGTAGTAGGTGAGCCGCTCCTCGTTGGTGGCCCCGGGCAGGGCGTTGTTCCAGGTTCCCGCCGTACCGCTCATGGCGGCACCCTCGCGGTTGATCCAGTACTCACCGTGCTCGTTGATGAGGTAGGGATGGTCGGGGTACTGCTCGTAGGTCCAGCCGATGTCGGCGGTGGTGACGATGGGCTTGGAAACGTTCATGCTGTTCAGTCCCTTGATGCCCTGAGTGCCTATTATATAAGGATGGCATTCCACAGGATCGTTCTCCCCCACGGGAGGCCGCCAGCCGTTCTCCCAGGGCCGCTTCTGGAGGTCGTACTCCCGTCCCTTGCGGATGATCTGATCGGGCAGATCGTAGGTAGCCTCGTTCTGGGCGTCGAAGACGATCATAGAGGGATGGTTGGCGCGGTTGTCGATCCAGGCATAGATCTCGGGCATGATGGTCTCCACCGTATCCACCCCCGCGTTGCCCCAGATGGGGTACTCGTCAAAGATCATCATACCCATCTCGTCGGCGATGTCGAACCACTTGCTGTTGGCGTGACCCAGATGGGTGCGGAAGCAGACCCAGTTCACATCCTTGAACTCGCTGTAGAGCTTGCGGATCCAATCCTCCTCCCACGGCGTGGTGCCGCAGAGAGGATCGTCGTAATACCGCTCGATGGCCACGTTGGTGCCGAAGAGGTAGAAGATCTCCCCGTTCAGGCGGGCGTACTTGGTGACGGGATCGAAATCAAAGGTGCGCATACCGAAGCGGGTGGAGTAGGTGTCCCCCGCGGTCTTGATCTCGATGCGGTAGAGGTAGGGAGAATCGGGCGACCAGCACTTATCCCGGGTCCAATTCTGAAGCTCCACGGCGTCCACCACGAAGGTGGCGGTACCGTCCTTGTTCACCTTCACGTTCTTTTGGGTGAACTCACCCACCTTGGTCTCGGCTTGCTTGGCCACGCCGTTCTCAAAAACACCCAGCTCGTAGACCGAAATGGTCACGTCGGTGGTCACGGCCTTGTCGGAGCGGTTCTTGAGGGTGACCTGTACCTGCACCGTCCCCTTGTCCAGGTTGGGGTTGGTCTGGACGGACTGCACCTCGGGGGCGGCGTTGAAGATCAGGGAGACCGAATCCGTGATGCCGGGCTCGTCCTCGGTGGATTCGCCGTCGTAGAGCACGTGGGCGGGGGTGTTGGCGTTGCCGAACTGAGCCGTCCACGCCCCCAGCATGATAACAATCTCGTTTTCCCCCTTCTTCAAGAAGTCGGAGATGTCGGTGTAGGAGTGGGAATAATTGTACTCATAGCTCCCCGCGTACTGCCCGTTGATATAGATGTGGCGGCCGTACTGGGCAGAGCCGACGTAGAGGAGCGCCTGACCCACAGGCTCCTCCTCCAGCACCACGGTCTTTCTGTACCAGGTCAGAGCACCGCTGTACTCACCCAGATCAAAGGCGGCAGAGTGCCACAGACCGGGGACGGGGATGGAGTTGATGAAGTCCACTCCCTCAGGGATGGTCTTGGGAGCCGATACGCCGCCCGAAGCGCTGGAGGTACCGATCCCCCAGGTGCCGTCCAGGGAGACGGTCAGCCGCTCACCCTCCTCGGGCATGGTCTTCACCGTCACCACCTCGGGGTCGGGGGCGTAGTTCACCGCCGCGTAGTCCAGCCAGAGCTCGCCCTGCGTGACGGCCAGAGTCAGCTCGTCCCCCTTGGCGTAAGGCTCGGTACGCAGACCCGCTCCCGCATAGGTGCGGAGCATGGTCTCGCCCACCGACAGGGTGCCGACGGTGGTGCTTCCCTTCTTCACCGCAACGGTGGCGTCGGCCTCGGCGCGGTAGGACAGGCTCAATACGTTGTAGGTGTCACGGACGGCGGGGACCTTGAAGGTCACGCTCTGCCCCTTGGTGAGCTTGACGCTTTTGGCGTAGGTGGCCATGATATCCTCCTCGGCCGTCTCCGACAGAGCGGCGGCGGTGATCGTATTGGCGGGGGCGTCGGCCACCGTCCCCGATGCCTCGCTGGTCAGCCACAGGCAGTCCAGATTGCAGTCCACGTTGGGACGGATCTTGATGTCCGACCCCTCGGGGATGTAGACCATGGGGGACACGGCGATGTAGGAGGACTTCATGTCCCAGGAATTGGAGGTGGAGAAGGGGATCAGACCCGCCTCATGGAAGCTCTCCTCCCAGGGATAGCGGACGTAGAGGTTCATGTTGTTGGTGTTGGTGGAGGCGTAGGCGACGTGGATACAGTTGGACTCCACCACGTTCTCAAAGATGAAGTACTTCCCTCCCGTACCGCCGGCGACCTTGCCGCCCGACGCGTCGGGATCGGCCAATTTCGTGATATTATAGGGGGATACTCCGTCGGGTGCCAGCACGATGGCGTCCTCGCACTCGAAACGATCCGCGGGCGCGGCCGTGAATTCCGCGCCGAACACGGCCTCGCCGTCAGCGGTAAAGATATACTTGCCGTCCTTCACGTCAGCCGTCACATCCTTTCCGTTTTTCGTCAGCTTGATGATGCTCCCACCCGACATGGGTGTGAGGGTCAGAGTCACCTGCGTCCCCTGGGGCACCAGCCCCTCGTGGGAGAGCTTCAGAGTCCCGTACTTCACGTCCCCGATGGCCACGCTGTAGTAGGCCCCGTCGTTACGGTCGGCGGCGGGAGTACCGTAGACCTCCAGATCCCACATGGAGAAGCCGTAGGGAGCCAGGGCGCGGGTCACCTCACGGATGCGGAGGAACCGCCCCGTACCGCTGACGGGTGTCTCCACCCAGCCGGCGGGGGCGTCCGTCACGGTCTTCAGCTCGGTGTAGGTCTGCCCGTCCTTGGACACCTCCAGCACGTAGGCGGAAGGGTGGGCCGCCTCCCAGTTGATACGGACACGGGAGAGATCGAAGTTGTCCCCCAGATCCAGAATGTACCACGTATCGTGGGCGCAACCGCCTCCCGCGGCGAAGCGGGTGGAGCTCTTGCCGTCCAAGGCCATGGCGGGGGTCAGAGCCGCCGACTCGTTATGGCAGGAGAGGGCGGTCTTACCCCTTGCGATATCCACCTCGGCGGCGGACACGGGCAGAGCGGAGAGAGCCGTCCCTGCCAGCATGAGAGCGCAGAGAACCCACGCCAGAGCGCGGCGGGCGAAAGTCAGATGAGTCTTTTTCATAGTGAGTCTCCTGTTTCGGAAAATACATTCTTATTATAGCACACCGCCCCCGCTTTGTAAAGATATTCTGCATAAGTATTTTACTTGAATAGATACATTTTTGAACAAAACGCAGAGAAATTTCGGGAAAGGGATTGACGGGGAGGGGATTTTTTGGTATGATTTTTATGGAAGATAAAATGCGGTTTATCGGGCGAAGCCCGACACGCCCGTAGGGCATATCTCGCCCGAAGGGCATATCGTGCCTGCAAGGCATATCGTGCCCGCAGGGCATCTCGCAAACTTCCAAAAAAGGCTGATCGCGACTAGCGGCGAGCGATATGCGCTTCGCGCGCGATATGCCCGATGGGCACGATATGCCCCTTGGGCGCGATATGCCCTTCGGGCGTGAAGACACTGTCACCACCCAAAATTGAATTTCTCCCGAAAGGAACCACGCCATGAAACTCAAAGCCACCCGCGCCTTCCACTCCACCCCCATCAGCGAAAAGCTGGCCTCCAACTTCATCGAGCTGGGCTACGGCCTCCAGGTGGAGGGTATGGCCGCCGAAATGTTCTTCAACCGCAGCTTCGAGCCCTTCTACCCCTACCGCATGATCAACAAGCTCTGGTACGACCTTCTGGAGGACGAGAACGACCACTCCTCCCGCTGTGAGACCGACTGGCGGGTCTTCGACTGGTGCCACTCGGGCTACGAGCATAACGCCTGGTTTGCCTTCCCCGGCACCGCGGGCTACCAACAAATCACCGACGACGCCACCTTCGTCATTGAAAAGTCCCCCACCGCCGACGTCTCCATCGGCTACTGCGACGACGCCTGCCACGGTGAGCACGCCATGAAGGTGGAGAATCACAGCGACGCCCTCGGCGGTCTCGCCCAGGACGGTAAGTATTGCTTCCCCGCCGTTACCTATACCTTTGGGGGTAAGATCAAGCGGGTGTCGGGCGGCGCGTGGCTGACGGTGGCTATCTATCAGGAAGGCACCACCGAGGATCCCGTGGTGACCTGCGCCCTCTGCGAGGTGGGGGACACCTATACCGAGGTGACCGCGAAGTTTGAGGTCCCCGCCGAAGGGCGCTACACCTTCGCCCTCCTCCTGCCTCCCCATACCACCGTCATCTGCGACGACTTCACCCTGACCCCCTCGGATGCCGTCCGCGGCTTCAAGAAGAGCGCCGTGGAGGCGGGCAAGTACGTCTCCCCCAAGGTCATCCGCTGGCCGGGCGGTTGCTTCGCCTCCTTCTACAACTGGCGGGACGGCGTAGGGGATTACCGCCCTCCCATGTACTCCTACTTCTGGGGCGGTTACCAGTACAACGACATCGGCACCGACGAGCTGGCCACCTACGCCGAGGCGGTGGGGGCCGAGTCCATGATCTGCGTCAATATGTTCCACCCCTTCAAGCGATTCTTCGACTACGTGCCCCCCGAGTCCCTGCAGGGTGATCCCAACGACAAGACCCTCTACGCCGCCCACCACGGCCGCGATCTCCCCCACTTCATGGACAAGGAGGAGGGTGCCCGCGAGGCCGCCGCCTGGGTGGAGTACTGCAACGGCGACGAGACCACCGAGGGAGGCCGCGCCCGCATCAAAAACGGTCGGGTCAAGCCCTACAACATCCGGTACTGGGAAATGGACAACGAAATGCACCGCTGGTTCACCGACGAGGAGTACGCCGAGGCCTGTGTGCTGTATTCCCGTACCATGAAGGCGGTGGATCCCACCATCAAGATCGGCATGATCTCCTACTGCTCCTCCATCGAGGCCCTCTCGCGCATGGTGAAGATCGCGGGCATGGATATCGACTTTTTGGCCGACCGCGGCTTTGAGGAGGGGGATCTGATCCGCAAGCTGGACATCCTCCGCAAATTCAACGAGGCCCACGGCACCTCCATCCGCTACTGCAACACCGAGTGGCTCCCCCTCAACGGCGCGGACGTCTACAACATGGTCCCCCGCTCCGAGACCAGACAGAACAAGTGCTTCATGTTCTCCAAGTGGTCCTACGCCCTGGATGCCGCCGCTACCCTCATGATGTGGCAGAGATACGGACAGGACATCGACTTCATCAACTTCAACAACCTGGCCAACACCCACTCCCAGTCGGTCATCGAGACCCCCAAGGAGGGTGCCTACATCACCTCGGCGGGCATGATGATGCACCGCTTCGCCACCACCGAGGCCTACCAAACCCTCGTCCTCGACGGCTACCACGCAAAGCGCACCGATCCCGTCCAGGTCCAGCTGTCGGTCAACAAGGACGGCACCGCCCTGGTGCTGAATCTGCTGAACCGCACCGAGGCGGACGGGGAGGTGGAGCTGGACCTCACCGCCTTCTCCGTGGCCGACGGCGAAGCGCGGGGCATCCTTCTTTCGGCGGACAGCCTGCTCTCCATGAATACCCTGAACGATACCCAAGTGGCCGAGTCCCCCGACATGGTCACGGTGCGGGGCGGCGCGGTCAAGGCCACCGTCAAGGGGCTGTCCTTCGGGGAGTATATCATTCCGTTGATCCCCTGATAGATGGCCGAATCACACAATAGGAGGAAACTATCATGAAGAAGAAGCTTTTCGTTCTGTTGCCCGTTCTGCTCGTCACCGTCCTGTGCGTCCTCGCCCTCCCCTCCTGCGGCGGCTACCGTGAGTACCGTCGGGGAGCCTACCGCTACACCGTGGAGAACGGGGAGGCGACCATCACCGAGTATATCGGCACGGAAGCCATCGTGACCGTCCCCGACACCATCGGCGGCAAGCCCGTGGTGGCCATTGGCAGGGATGCCTTTCAGGATCGGCACTCCTTGAAGTCCGTGACTATCCCCGACAGCGTGACCCGCATTGAATTCAGCGCCTTTTTCAGATGCGGGACCCTGGAGAGCGTGACCCTGGGGGAGGGCATCCGCGAGATCGATGCCTTGGTATTTTCCCATTGTGACAAGCTGACCTACAACGAGTACGAGAACGGCTTCTATCTGGGAAGCCCCGAAAACCCCTATCTGGCACTGGCGCGGATGGCCCCCTCGGTGGAGACCGCCGTGTTCCACCCCGACACCCGCGTCATTTGCGGTGAGGCCTTCCAGGATTGCGACAAGCTGAAGGATCTCATCATCCCCGAGGGTATCCTCTCCATCGGCGGCTTCGCCCTCCCCTCCCTGAAGACCGTCTCCTTCCCCGCCACCATGGAGCACATCGACGGCTTAGCCTTCCACTACTGCCGCACCCCCTCCGAGATCACCGTGGCCGAGGGGAACACCGCCTACAAGTCGGTGGACGGCAATCTGTTCTCCTACGACGGCACCCGCCTGATCCGATATG
>JAFULU010000092.1 GCA_017483125.1 Clostridia bacterium | reverse complement strand
TGGCCATCGCCATCTGCCACGCCCATAGCGGGTGCTCACGGCTGGGCGGATACTATAATAAAATGCAGTGAATTGCAGTTTTTCTGCGAGATACAAGTTACAAGATACAAAGATACAAGATATGCAAAAACTGTTACGGCTTGATCCGTTCCATATCTTGTATCTTGTATCGGCCGAGCTTGCTCGGCGTGTATCTTGTATCTCCCAATTTGAACGATACAACAAAGAAATAAGGAGAATACACTATGTGGGTAGCCGATAACTGGAAAGACTACGAGCTCATTGACACCTCCGACGGAGAGCGTTTGGAGCGGTGGGGCAAATACATCCTCGTCCGCCCCGATCCCCAGATCATCTGGAAGGACTCCGCCACCTCCCCCCTGTGGAAGAAGGCCGACGGCATCTACCGCCGTTCCCACACAGGCGGCGGCGCGTGGGTCAAAAGCGACCTCCCTGCCCAGTGGCAGATCGGGTACGGGGACGACCTCCGCTTCGTCCTGCGCCCCATGGGCTTCAAGCATACGGGCCTGTTCCCCGAGCAGGCCGCCAACTGGGACTGGTTCTCGGGTCTGATCCGTGAGGCCAAGGCCAAGGACCCCGACCGACAAATCAAGGTGCTCAACCTCTTTGCCTACACGGGCGGTGCCACCATGGCCGCCGCCAAGGCTGGTGCCGCCGTGGTCCACGTGGACGCCGCCAAGGGTATCGTGGCCCAGGCCAAGGAGAACGCCCAGCTCTGCGGGCTTGCCGAGGCCCCCATCCGCTACATCGTGGACGACTGCAAGAAGTTCGTGGAGCGGGAGATCCGCCGTGGCAATAAGTACGACGGCATCATCATGGATCCTCCCTCCTACGGCCGAGGCCCCGGGGGCGAGGTCTGGAAGCTGGAGGACTGCGTGGACGAGCTGGTGGCTCTGGCCGCCAAGCTGGTCTCCGACGACGCCCTCTTCTTCCTCATCAACTCCTACACCACGGGTCTGTCCCCCCTGACCATGACCTACCTCCTGGACCTCCAGGTCAAGAAGCCCCACGGCGGCCGCACCGAGGCGGGCGAGCTGGGCCTGCGGGTGACGACCACGGGATCGGTTCTGCCCTGCGGAGCGTCGGCGCGGTGGCAGAGGGACTGACAGGAAACTGCATTTTTTCAGGGGTTTCATGAATGCAAAATGCAAAATGCAAAATGAATGAAGCCTTTTGCTGGCGCAAAAGCCGATTTTATGGTAAGGCTTTGTGATGATACACCCGAAAAGTAGCACCCCTGTGGAATAATCTGTTTTGCGAAACCTCATTTCGCCAATGCCCGTTTCTTGATTTTGCATTTTGCATTTTGCATTTCGGGCCCTGCCCAATCCCTCCCCCCGAAAGGAGCATCCCATGGAAAACACCCCCTTCATCCACGTCCAAAACCTCTCCTACTCCTACGTCGGCGAGGACGATAAACCCATCCCCGTCCTGAAAAACCTCTCCCTGGACATCCGCGAGGGGGAGTACGTGGTCATCCTGGGCCACAACGGCTCGGGGAAGTCCACCTTCGCCAAGCTCCTCAATCTGGTGGTGGACGACTACACCTTCGCCGAGGGCACCATAACCGTGGACGGCGTGGAGGTCATGTCCCCCGACCTTACCGACGAGGAGGTGCTGAACCTTCGTAAAAACGTGGGCATGGTCTTCCAGAACCCCGATAACCAGCTGGTGGCCACCGTGGTGGAGGAGGACGTGGCCTTCGGCCCCGAGAACCTGGGCATCCCCCAGTCCGAGCTCCGCGCCCGCGTGGACGAGGCCCTGGCCACGGTAGGTATGACCGACTACGCCCACCACGAGCCTCACCGCCTGTCGGGCGGCCAGAAGCAGCGAGTGGCCATCGCGGGCATCATCGCCATGAAGCCCCGCTGTATGATCTTCGACGAGTCCACCGCCATGCTGGATCCCGTTGGCCGCCGCGAGGTGCTGGAGACCATCGAGAAGCTTAACCGCGAGGAGGGCATCACGGTCATCTCCATCACCCACTACATGGACGAGGCCGCCAGAGCCGACCGCGTCATCGTCCTCTCCGACGGTCAGCTCGTGCTGGACGGCACCCCCGGCGAGGTCTTCACCCACAGCGACACCCTCCGCGCCGTGGGGCTGGATCTCCCCCAGTGCACCGCCGTGTCCCAGCATCTCATCACAAAGAATCTCCCCGTCCACGGCGAGATCAATACCCCCGAGCAGTGCGCCGAGGCCATACTGAATGCGTGGAAAAGAATGTGACCCAACGCCATCAACCTCTGCGGAGGTGAGGAGCCATATATGAAAAAGAAAGACAAGATTTCCCGCCCGAACCCGCAAGCGGTCGGGACGGAAACGGGAACCGCCCCCTCGGTTCCCATCATGAACCAAACCGAGAATCCCAAGATCCGCCTGGAGAATATCAACTACTACTACGGCAAGGGCACCCCCTTTGAGGTCAAGGCCCTGGATTCCGTGTCGTTGGATATTCACGCGGGCAAGCTCACGGGCATCATCGGCCATACAGGCTCGGGCAAGTCCACCCTGGTCCAGCTCCTCAACGGACTTTCCCGCGCGGGAGAGGGTCGAGTCCTCTTGGACGGCACCGACATCTGGGCCAAGCCCAAGGACATCGGCAGGATCCGCTACCGCGTGGGTCTGGTCATGCAGTACCCCGAGTACCAGCTCTTTGAGGAGACCGTCTTCGCCGACATCGCCTTCGGCCCCCGTAACATGGGACTCTCCGAGGAGGAGATCCGGGAGCGGGTGGTGGAGGCCGCCGCCTTCGCGGGTGTCCCCGCCGACCTCATGGATAAGTCCCCCTTCGACCTGTCGGGAGGCCAGAAGCGCCGTGTCGCCATTGCGGGCATCATGGCCATGCGCCCCGAGGTGCTGGTGCTGGACGAGCCCGCCGCGGGACTGGATCCCCAGGGCCGCCATACCATCTTCCAGGGCATCCGCCACTACAACCGAAACACAGGCTGTACCGTCCTCATCGTCAGCCACAGCATGGAGGACATGGCCCAGTACTGCGACGACGTGGTGGTCATGGCCCATGCCAAGGTGCTCATGGCAGGGGACCGCGACTATATCTTCAGCCGCGCCGACGAGCTGGAGGCCGTGGGGCTGGATATCCCCCAGGTCACCAAGCTCTGCCAGCTCCTCCGCAGGGGCGGTATGCCCATGCCCGCGGGACTCTACACCGTGGAGGCCGCCGAGGAGGCTCTGGAGGCCATCTTCTCCCAAGCCAAAGGACAGCGGAAGGGAGGGAAGCAAGCATGAAAGGTTTCGCCTTCGGTCAATACTACCCCGCCCGGTCGGTGCTCCACCGCATGGATCCCCGCGCCAAGGTCATCTGCGCCGTGGCCTACATCGTGGCCTCCTTCCTCTGCAAGAACACCTTCTCCTTCCTCCTGCTCCTGGTCTCGGCCTTCGCCCTGATCCTCATCTCCCGCATCCCCATGAAGGTGGTGCTCCGCTCCATCAAGGCCCTCATCTTCATCATGGCCTTCACCGCCGTCCTCAATATCTTCTGGATCGTGGACACAAGCGAGGGAGCCGCTCCCCTGGTGGACTTCTGGGTCATTAAGATCTACGCCAAGGGCCTCTACCACGCCGCCTTCATCCTGGTGCGCATCCTGGCCATGGTCATCGGCACGGGACTGTTTTTGACCTACACCACCACCCCCATCGCCCTTACCGACGCCCTGGAGAGCCTCCTCCGCCCCCTGGCCAAGATCAAGGTCCCCGTCCACGCCTTCGCCATGATGATGACCATCGCCCTGCGCTTCATCCCCACCATCATGGAGGAGACCGAAAAGATCATGTCCGCCCAGAAGGCACGCGGAGCCGATTTCACCACGGGCAGTCTCGCCAAGCGCGCCAAGGCCCTCATCCCCATTATCGTCCCCCTCTTCGCCTCGGCCTTCCGCAGAGCCGACGAGCTGGCCACCGCCATGGAGTGCCGCTGCTACCACGGCGGGGAAGGACGCACCAAGCTCCGTGTCCTCAAGTACCACGGGCGGGACGCCTTCGCCCTCATTTTCGTCGCTTTGTTCATAGGCGGTATCGTGGCCATCAACATTTTCGGCCGCAAATACGGCTGGCTGTACACCATGTAACCATGTAAAGCGTTAAAGCGAAAAAACCTTGTCGGCATTGTGATTTTGCTGATTTTTCTCCCTTGACGGCTGAATTTCGTTCGTAAACGGTCAAAAAAATATTCACAAACTTTTAACTTTAAAATCAGGCATTATGCCAAAAAAGGCTATTTTTCATAGTCAAAACAACCAAAACGGCGGCCTTTGCCTGTGGGAATATCCACAATTAAGGCCGCTTTTTGGTGAAAATGTTATGATTCTACAAATTTTCTTGAAAATTTGGACTTGACATTATGCAAATTCATGATATAATATTATGTATAAGGACAGTTGTATCCTCTCGGTTCATATTCGATTCAAGGAGAAGCCTGTCGGAAAAGGTGTCGCGGTATGAAAGAAAACCATCCCCAGACCGAATTGCATACCCCTCATAAGCCCGACCCTTCGGTCCGCGATCTGGTTTTACAGGCGCAGGCCGGCAGTCGGGAGGCTCACCTTGCTCTGACCGCCAAGTATCGCCCCCTTCTGGAGTCCTCGGTCGCCCGCTTCGGCGCCTCCGAGATGACCGATCAGGAGCGTAGAGACCTCCGCGAGGAGGCCGAGCGGGTCTTTCTCGGCGCCATTTCTTCCTATGATACCGAACAGGACGCCGTGGATTTCGGCCTGTACGCCAAGATCTGCCTGCGCAACGGTCTGGTGTCCGAGTGGCGGCACCTGCAGACCCTGCGCCGTGTCGTCTCCCTTCCCATGGAGGAGGAGCTCTCGGCGGATCTGACCATCCCCGACCCCGCCAGGGAGATGGAGGAGGAGGAGCGGTTTTCCCAGCTCTGCCGTACCGTCCGCGGCCATCTCTCGGATTTCGAGAATCAGGTCTGGTGGCAGTACGTCACGGGTGTTTCGGTGGCCGACATCGCCGAGGGTCTGGGGAGAGACGAGAGATCTGTCCATAACGCCATCTACCGCATCCGCAAGAAGTTGCGGGAAAAGCTCACGCCCCCCGAGGATTGAAGCATCCCCCGAGCCGCGGTCAGACGGTAGACTCAATCATGAATTGTTCCGATGGTGCAAACAGCACGCGAGGCAACCAGCCTCGAGATGGCGGTGTGAGTCCGCCGCGGGGCGAAATATTACAAGCGAGGTAAAAACCAATGTACGAAGACGAGATCATGGATGCGAACGTAGAGGCTCCCGTTTATCAGGACGAGACCCTTGTCTGCAAGGAGTGCGGCAACGAGTTCGTGTTCACGGCCGGCGAGCAGGCATTCTATGCCGAGAAGGGCTTCCAGAACAAGCCCAAGACCTGCAAGGCATGCCGCGACGCAAAGAAGAATGCCGGTAAGCCCGAGCGCCAGTACTTCGAGGCCACCTGCAGCGAGTGCGGCGGTGTCGCGAAGCTGACGTTCCAGCCCAGCACCGACAGACCTGTCTATTGCAGCGCCTGCTTCGAGGCCAGAAGAAGAGACCGCTGATCCCCCTCTCGATAAAGCGGAGGTATACTGAGGTTCCCCAAGCTTCTTCTTTGGTTGTTCGTGGAAGGTCATCTACATTCCGGTTTTCAGATAGGTAAGCGGCCCGAAAGAATCCGACGTCATACTGTGGCGTCGGGTTCTTTTTTGCGATAAAATTGCAGTTTATGGGGCTGTTGGTTCGTGCTGACCCACGGGTGTTGCCCTCTCACCCGCCTATGGCGGGAGCTCCCCCAGAGGGGGAGCCTTTCCTACTAAACCCAGCGAAATCCCGTTTCCCGACAAGTGTTTTCCCGCCGTTCTGAGGCTCTCCCTCTGGGAGAGCTCCCGCGAAGCGGGTGAGAGGGCTTTTCGGCGGGAGCAAGCCCCCGCCCTACGACGACATCAAACGCGCCGCTAAACCCAAATTTGAAATTCTCTCCCCCCACAGAATCTTCATGTCATTCTGCACAAAAATCCCCGAAACCACTTGCGTAAAATTGAAAAATAAGGTATAATAAAACCATCAATCCGGTCGGAACTCCCGACTTATCCAAGGAGTCCCCTATGAAAGCATTCAAGCGCATCGCCGCCGCCCTGCTGGCCACCCTTATGATGGTCTCCGCGACCGCCGCCATCCCCGTGACCGTCATGGCCGCTGACCCCGCCGTCTACGGCGGTACCCCCATCAGCGAGCACGTGGGCGGCTACGACTATCCCTTCAGTCAGCGCAAGCTGGTGACCTACGCCTACGACTTTTCTCTGGAGCGCATCAACTTCTACGCCTCCGACCCCGCCATCGCCCTGGGCCGTACCTCGGGCGAGATCGTGGACGGAGCCCTCACCACCAAGGAAGGGAAGGACTGCATCTTCGGCTCCGCCGTCTGTCTCGGCGACCAGTACGGTCTGGAGGAGGGCTACCTCTCCTTTGATCTCAACCTCACGGGCGGTACCGTCTACCTGGGCGTCCGTACCTCCCGCACCGCCGCCGACAACACCAAACGGGGCGTGTGGTTCACCCTCGATGGCAGTGATTCCATGCGGATCCACGAGCCCGAGTGCGGTCTGGAGGCCACCCTCCCCATGCCCGTATCCCTGAACGAGAAAAAGACCTTCACCCTCCACGACGGGCTGGATACCCTGACCCTTTCCGTGGGGGAGACCGTCATCGCGGTCGTCAAGTACACCGAGGACGGCTACCTGGCCTTCTGCGACGGGGATGGAATCGTCAAGGCCGAGACCAACGAGTGCAAGCTCTACCCCGCGGGCTACTTCTCCCTCCAGCTTTCGGACATCACGGGATACGTGGATAACGTCATCTTCACCTCCGTGGAGGAGACCTGGGATATCCCTGCCGCCGAGAGTATCCGTACCATTGACTACTCCACCTGGACCGCCCACGACGCCCTGGACCGCACCGTGGCCGACCATACCAAGGCGGGTGACCCCAAGGACAACCGCTACGTGGGTCTGTTCTACTTCCTCTGCTGGGTCGGCGCGGGTGTCCACGTACAGGATAACACCAAGCTCTATTTGGAAATGGGCGCGAGGGACGCCATCAAGTACATCGAGAACAACGGCGGTGAGGCCTACTGGGCAGAGCCCTACTTCGGCTACTACCGCAACACGGATACATGGGTCTACCGCAAGCACGCCTATATGCTGGAGCAGGCAGGGGTAGACTTCATCTATCTGGACGTCTCCAACGCCGAGGTCTTCATCCCCGGCCATACCGCCCTCTTCGATACCTGGCTGGAAATGCGCCGCGAGGGCATCGACACCCCCCAGATCGTCTTCTTCAACGGCGATACCCCCGCCACCTTCCAGTCCAACATGAAGACCCTCCTCACCACGGTCTACGCCGACGGCAACTGGGAGAAGTACAGCGAGCTGTTCTTCCTCTGGGAGGGTAAGCCCCTGGTCTTCGGCAACTACTCGGGACTGTCCGGCGACGTCAAGAAGAAGGTGGACGAGAAGTTCACCGTCCGAGGCAGCTGGGCCTGGGTGGACAAGGACAACTACTGGGCATGGCTCCAGGAGTATCAGTATCACCCCGACGCCACCAACCGTGTGGTGGAAATGCAGAACGGCGGCTGGGGCCGTGACGCCGAGGGCAACAAGGAGGCTCTGGGCGTGGCCATGGGCCACCACCCCACCTCCTCCAAGGGCCGCAGCTTCGTCAACGGCAAGGAGCCCAACAACAATAAGCGGGATATGGAGTTCTCTTCGGTGGAGCGGGCCGGGCAGGGGCTGTGCTTTGAGTCCCAGTTCGGCGCGGTCAGCTACCTTCTGAAGCAGGAGATCGCCGCCGATCAGCCCTTCGTCATGATGATCACGGGCTGGAACGAGTGGATCGCGGGCTGCTTCCACTCCGATACCACCCAGAACATGGCCAACTCCACCGCCAAGTTCTCCTACGTGGACCAGTTCAACTGCGAGTTCTCCCGCGACGGCGAGCCCATGCGCAATCAGGACGGCTACGGCATCGGTGATAACTACTACTACCAGATGGTGGACTACATCCGTCAGTACAAGGGTATCGCCGCCACTCCCGCCGCCGACCACCAGACCTCCCTCAATATCTACGACCTCTCGGCATGGGACGGCATCGAGCTTGCCTACATGGATTCGGTCTACGATATCGAGCACCGCAATACCGTCAGCTACGACGCCGACTACCGCTATATCAACAACACGGGCCGTAACGATTTCGAGTACGCCAAGGTGTCCCAGGATACCGACAACCTCTACTTCCTGGTCAAGACCACCCACGATCTCATCATCGACAATGACGCTGAGTGGATGAACCTCTACCTCAACGTGGACGGCGACATCACCACGGGTTGGGAGGGCTACGACTTTGTCCTCAACCGTGACCGTGACTCCTTCGTGGTCACCGTGGAGAGGTTCAAGGATAACACCTTTGAGACCGAGGTGGTGGGCGGTGCTTACTACTACACCGAGGGTGCGTACATGACGGTCAAGCTCTCCAAGGAGCTGCTGGGTGTCAGCGGCAAGCTGGACAAGATGATCTTCAAGTGGGCCGATAACTCGGTGGAGAACGGCGACCCCATGGCCTTCATGGATCTGGGCGACACCGCCCCCGATAACCGCTTCGGCTTCCTCTACATCTGCGAGGACTACACCGACAAGGCCGTGGAGAAGACCGTCCTCTCCGCCGACACAGGCAAGACCGCCGCCAACGGCTCGGCCGTCACCAAGCCCGACTCCGACGTAAGTATTACCGTCAAGGATACCGTCATCGACGTGCTCTACGATCTGGCCGACGCAGACGCGGGCGGGAGTGTGGCCGCCACCCCCATCGCCGACGAGTTCCAGCTGGCGCCAGGCACCTCTTCCTCGGGCGGTCAGGTGCTCAAGAAGGAGGACGGTACCCGCTATGTCCGCCTCAAGGGCTACACCGACCTCCGTACCTGGAACGACGTGGAGGGAGCCTACGAGTTCTCCACCGACCTCCACATGGTGGACTACGGCAACAGCGCGGTCTACATCCGCGGCGAGATGCCCGGTGCCTACGCCCCCGAGAACCCCAAGAACTACAACGTCAAGCAGGTATTCAACTACTTTGAGTGGGACTGGTACGCCGAGAACGGCGGCCATACGTACGGCGGCTCCTCCACCGCGGGCTCGGGTATCGGCCTCTACCCCGACGGAAACGCCATCACCGTCCGCATCAAGCGCTACGCCGAGGACGGCCTGGGGGTTGCCTCCGCCACCTACAAATTCCCCTACGGGGATAAATTCAAGCCCGCCGACGACGGCTGGTTCAAGCTCCGCGTGGTGGACGACGGTGCCACCGTCTCCATCTACTTCAACGACGTCCTCATGTGCTCGGTGAAGCTGGAAAACCCCGGCGTGATCTACGAGAGCGACGGCACGGGCCAGGAATACTACGGCAAGGCCATCCTCTGCGACGCCGACGGCAAGGAGGTTCTGACCGTGGAGAACACCCGTATCAACTCCGCGGGCTCCCAGATCGCCCTGACCACCCGTAACCAGACCATGGAATTCGCCAACCTTTACATTGCCTATAAGGGCCAGGAGGCCGAGGGCAGCCGCGTGGAGACCCCTCTGGGCGGTACGGCGGCTGAGGTGGACTACACCCCCGATCAGCGTCTGGTCACCACCCTGAATCTGGGTAAGTCCCCCGACTCCACCGAGAGCGGGGAAGCCACCACCCCCTCCGACACCGATCCCGAGGGAAGCACCCCCACGGGCAGTACCCCGAGCGACACCGAGCCTACGGGGAAGAAGGGCTGTAAGTCCTTCATCGCCCTGCCCGCCCTTCTCACCCTGCTGGCCGCGGGATACGCCTTGGGTAAGCGGAAGGATTGAGCGGGCGCTGAACGGAATTTGTAAATTGGGGCATAGAGTTGAGAATGTAAAATGCAAAATGCAAAATGCAAAATCAAGCGCGAATGAAGCCTTTTGCTGAAGCAAAAGTCATTTTTTGCGGTAAGGATTTGTCGTTCTACACCAAAAAAGTTCTTGCCCCCTATAGGAAAATCATTCCCGCTCAAAACTTCCCGCCTCGTCCCGCCGTTCTCTGATTTTGCATTTTGCATTTCGTGCTCCGCCCGCTCCCCACATTTGAAATTCTCCAAAAACCACGAAAGGACACCACCATGAAAAAACTCACCTGGCTGCTCATCCTCCTCGCCGCCCTGCTGACCCTCACCCTCGCCTCCTGCGACAGCGGTGACACCCCCGACGTGACCTCGGATACCGTGGCTCCCACCGATGCTCCCACCGAGGAACCTACTGACGCGCCTACCGAGGCTCCCACCGACGCCCCTACCGAGGCACCCACCGAGGAGAGCGCCGATGGCGCAACCGAAGAACCCACGGTCGCCCCCACCGAGGAGCCTACGGTCGCCCCCACAGAGCCCACCGCCGAGATCACCGACGGCATGATGCTCTACTACGAGGACTTCTCGGCCTACGGGGAGATCGACAACCTGAACGACACGATCACCGAGCTGGGCTGGGTCATCCAGACCGTGGCCGACGACTACGCCTACAGCGACTGGACCGCCGACCTGGCCATCCGGGACGGGGCCCTGCTGGTCACCAACTACCGCCCCGAGGAGGACTTCAAGGGCAAGGACAGCTACGCCCTCATGCTCTCCGAGGAGTACATGGAGGCCATCAACAAGTACGGCGACTACACCCTCCAGTACGACGTCACCTACTTCGACGCCTCCAACTACAAGCGCTACATCTGCCTGCTCACCGACTACTACGGTGACACCTACAACTCTTACCACTTCCGCATCGGCGGCTACGGCAATAACCAGGGCCACGTATACGGCAAGTGGGCTACCTACGACGTCAAGGATATAGCGCAGGACCTGGCCTGTAACCTCACCGAAAACGACCCCGCCGTGGGCACCACCATCGCCAAGAAGCTTCTGAACATCGACACCCCCATCAAGGACGATTCCGCTATGGACAACTTCCGTAACGTTACCGTCACCATCCGCATTCAGCACGATTACGATCTGGGCAATATCATATACATGAAGACCGCCGATATGCCCGAGTTCGTCTGCGTCAGTATGCCCCGTGAAGACTCCACGGGCATGGTGGAGTGGGACAACGTGGTGGGCGTGGGCGGCCTGGCCTTCAAGGTGGGCGCGGCCATCAACGGCACCATGGACAATATCGCCCTGTGGGCAGGCCTCGGGGAAATGCCCGAGGACACCACCGTCACCTATACTCCCGCACACTGATCCCCTATAACCCCTTGCGGCTCACACTCCCGTGGGCCGCGATTTTTTTGTGGGAATTCTCCCAAAAGTCTTTACAAATTAAGTGAATTATGCTATAATTTGTGCAGTATGGTTGGACTTCACCGAAAATGAGTCCCGCCGTACCCAAAACCGAAAACACAGGGAGGCAATATGAATCCTATGTCAAATATTCGGCTCTGCGGATTTGCCGACGAGGCCGACGCCAACCGTTTGGGTCAGATCAAGGCTCTGACCGAAAACTCCATCCCCTACCTGGAGATCCGCGGCGTGGACGGCACCAATATCGCCGATCTGTCCCGTGAGGCCGCCCAGCAATTCAAGTCCGAGCTGGACGCCGCGGGCATCAAGGTCTGGTCCATCGGCTCTCCCGCGGGCAAGACCCCGATCAGCGGAGACTTCGAGCAGGATACCGCCAAGTTCAAGCACCTGCTGGACATGGCCGAGATTTTTGAGGCCAAGCGCATCCGCCTCTTCTCCTTCTACGGTACAAACGGCGAGGACGCCTACTTCGACGAGGTCTGCCGCCGTCTGAATGTCTTCTGCGACCTTTGCGAGGAGCGGGGCGTCATCCCCTGCCATGAGAACGAGAAGGGCATCTACGGCGAGAACGCCCCCCATTGCCTGGCCATCCACAAGGCCGTCCCCCGCCTGAGGGCGGTCTTTGACCCCGCCAACTTCGTCCAGTGCGGCCAGGACGTCATGGAGGCCTGGGAGATGCTGGCCCCTTACGTGGAGTACTGCCACATCAAGGACGCCGCCCCCGACGGCCACATCGTCCCCCCCGGTGACGGCATCGGTGCTCTCCGCGAGTACCTGCCCCTCTACGCCGCGAGGGGCGGTGTGGTCCTGACCCTGGAGCCTCACCTGGCCCAGTTCGTAGGCCTCAAGGCCCTGGAGGGGGACCAGAACCGCAGTGAGGTGGGCGGTCTCAGCTTCGAGAACAACCGCGCCGCCTTTGACCACGCCGTCATGAAGCTGAGGGAGATTCTCAATTCGTGAGGACGATTCAGGCTTTTCGTGTGCTTCGGAATGCAAAATGCAAAATGCAAAATTGATGAAGCCTTTTGCTGACGAAAAAGCCCGTCCAATGGTATAGGCTTGCAGGAGTACACCCGAAAAGCTATTGTCCCCCTCGAAGGATGGTTCCGTGTGAGAAGCAACAAGCCATCCCCGTTCTTGATTTTGCATTTTGAATTTTGAATTTTCACCAAGGAGGCCCCCATGTCCACTACCCTTTGG
>JAFULU010000091.1 GCA_017483125.1 Clostridia bacterium | reverse complement strand
TCAGCATTGAAGAATGCTCGCCGGCCGATGCTTCCATTGACTTCGAGACACAGTATGAGATTTAGGATTACACCAAGGTCGATACCATCATCCACCAAATGCGTTTGACCATTGCCGAGACAGAAACTCTGAACTACTACATGGCCGGACTTGGATTCGTTGAGATTGCGCAGATGCAGAACGTTAATAATACGACTGTCTGGCGCAGAAGAAAGAGCATTCAGAAGAAGTATCTGCGATATATCGTCATGCAAGGCTGATCCGATTCCCACATAAACAACAAAAGGGAGCTTTACGGCTCCCTAATGTTATGCGTATGGAGAAGCCCCGCACGAGGCGGGGCAAGAAAGTCTGTCATCCTATGAAATATTGCGAAACGGTGCAGTTCTTTTTATTCAGTACATACATTGCCGTTAGTACCATGTATGCAGCAATACCGCAATGACCGCATATCAAGTATCCTCTGTTTTCCGAACGGTTTTCCGCAACAAATTCAATAACGCGATTTTCGGCAAACAAAAGCAGAAGCTCATTCAAACGGGATGTTTCAATATTGGCTTTTTCGATGAGCGCTTGTTTTGATGTTGGAACGTCACAGCTCAAAGCCAAGATCAGCTTTTGACCTTCTTCACTGCAAAGTGCCTGCATGACCTCTATCGTGTTTGAGTCGAAGGGAGAGAGCTGCTTGATCAGCGATGATTTAATCACGCAAGCCACGCCTTGATCATCCCAGATTTTCGTTCCATATGAACCTATAATTCTGAGGTTGCCTTGATTCTTACTTTCTTCTTGAATCTTTCGATTTCCGGTTTCTGCGAAATAGATGCCCTTCCACATTTTCCAAAGATCTTCTCCCAGCTCTTGGTGAAGATTATTTCGATCACCGTTTGCTGTTGCCCAAATAAATTCTGTTCCAAGCTGTTCAATCTTGCTTGCAACGGCCTCAATGTCGCCATCCGATTCAGTTTCAAGAAGAACATCAGCAGAAATATTGTAAACATCACTGATAACTTTCAAATTGAAGCAATCGGGCAAGCAATCTCCCGATTCCCATTTTGATACGGCTTGTGGAGATACACCTACTTTTTCCGCAACCTCTTCCTGCGTCATACCAAGCTTTTTTCTGTGATTGCGAAGCTTTTCGCCAAATAACTTTTGATCTAACATATTCTATCCTCCAAGATTTTTTAAGATAGCTATCTTGTGAGTATATTATAGCGCGAAACAAATCAACTTGCAATAGTAAGAATGTTGAGTTTCATCTTTTAAATTCTACCTTGGGTTGATTTTTGCTTGGGCGTATTCTAAAAACAAAAAATGTTTCATGAAAAGCCAAATGAAGGAACAAACTCCCCTTTGGCACCGTGGCGTGTGCTTGTCTTATACAAGTCGGCTCGCTACGCTCGCCGAGACAAGCACACACCCGCACCGCAAACAAACGAAAAAGAAAAATCCAAAGCCGAGCGGTCGCGGAGTCGCCCGCTGAGCCGCTTGGGCGTACGTCCGCGAGCACGCTCGGCGGCTTTTTTGGATAGATTTCTTTTTTAGCCGTTTGTTGGAGCGCCGCTGTGTGAAATTGTCAGCCCTCGTATCATCACTTTCAATCTCCGTGGCAGATTTGTCCAGTAGTTAATCAAAACCAGGTAGCCCCGTAAGTTGACATTCAAAATCCAGTATGCTATCCTGTTTTTGTGCTACTAAGAATGAATCTGTCTTTCGCCTTGGTGGAGCGTAAACGAAACCGCCGTCGAGGTCAAGGGGATAAATTTGTCGCTGAAAAGCAGAAAGCGGCAGACAATCATGCAACAAATTTCTCTGTTTCCCTTGACCTCTTTGGGCGGTTCCGTTTGGTCCGCTCCCGTCGAAAGACAAATCTAAAGACTGAAAAGAAAGGAAAAACAAAATGAAAACAGCAGTTATCTACGCACGTTACTCAAGTGAACGGCAGACGGAGCAATCCATTGAAGGTCAACTCCGTGTTTGCCATGAATTTGCCGAGCGCAACGAATTGAAGATTATCGACACCTATATCGACCGTGCCATGACTGGCACAAACGACAACCGAGCGGCATTCCAGAAGATGCTGTCCGACAGCGATAAACCCCAGCCTTGGGATATCGTATTGGTATATGCCCTTGATCGCTTCGGTCGAAACTCTATTGAGGTGGCTGTCAACAAGCAGCGGCTTCAGAAGAACGGCAAGATTCTGATCTCGGCCACGCAGCGAACATCTGTAAACATCGACGGCACGCAGAATCTGGACGGTATCATCCTTGAAAACGTCCTGATCGGCCTGTCCGAATACTACTCCGCAGAGCTGTCCCAGAAGATCCGGCGCGGTCAGAATGAAAGCCGTTTGAAGGGAAACTTCGCAGGCGGGAAGGTTCCGTATGGGTACACAACAGCCAATAAGAAGATCATCATACACGAAGAACGGGCAGAGATCGTCCGTTGGATGTACCAGTCCTATTCTTCCGGTAAGATCGTGCGCGAGATCATCGAGGAGCTAACTGCACGAGGGGTCACACACATGGGCAAGCCATTCAAAGCGAATACGATCTACAAGATTCTTCGCCTTGAAAAGTACATCGGCATATACCGACACGGAGACGAGGTTTTTACCAACATCTACCCGCAAATCGTCCCGACCGAGTTGTTCAACCGTGTGCAGACGCTCTTGGCAAAGAACAAGCTTGGATCATCCAGCCGAGAAATGGCGTTCCTACTGAAAAAGAAGGTCATCTGCGGTATCTGTGGGCGCCCCATCAACGGTGAAAGCGGTACGTCGCAGAACGGCACAACCATGTATTATTACAAATGCTCCAACAGAAAAAAGCACCACTCCTGCTCCAAGGAAAGCATTAGGAAAGCTGACTTGGAGGATCTGGTGCTGAACACGACGTTATTACTGCTGAATAAGCCCGAAAATCTGTCTGTGATCGCAGACGAGGTCATAGCCGTCCATCAGAAGCGTGCCAGAGAACAAGCCGTCCTGACCCTTCTACGCGACCAGAGAAGCAAGGCACAAAAGGCGCTGGACAATCTCATGAAAGCTTTGGAAGCCGGAATCTTCACCGCGACCACCAAGGACAGAATTACCGAATTGGAATCCGAGATCGATGAGCTGAATGGACGGATCCTTAGCGAAGAATGCAAAGAGGCCAATTTGCTCACCAAGGAGGATGTGGAGACCTTCCTGCTAGATGCGCTGAAAGCAGAACCTCAGTTACTGATTGACACCCTCATAGATAAGATCATCCTGTATGATGACAAAATCGAGATCTACTACAAATACACACAAAACAATAACCCCGACGATTCTCACACCGAGGATCGTCGGGATTTCTGTTTGCCTTTTGGAAAACGAGTAGCGGTCACTGACAGGCATATCATCTACGCCGCAGACCTATGAGGACAAAGAAAAACCAGCCAAACCTTTCGGTTCGACTGGTTCTACTATGGTGGAGATAAGGGGAGTCGAACCCCTGACCTCTTGAATGCCATTCAAGCGCTCTCCCAACTGAGCTATACCCCCATTGGTGTGTGTTGCTCTTGACAACGACGATATTATAGCACAACGCCCCGCTTTTGTCAAGGGGTTTTTGAAAAGTTTTTTGAGAAAAATGCAACTTGTACATCCTTGTCAAATCTTTGAAAAAAACCTCCGTTCCCGTTGACAAACTCACCAAAATTCGGTATAATGAAAGGGAACTACCACCCCAAAAGGAGGCTCCCATGAAAAAATCCTGCCGCTTCCTCGCCGTGCTCCTCGCCCTCGTCATGACCGTGAGCACCCTCGCCGTCCTGATGACCGCGGTCCATGCCGACGACAGCAATATCGCCTCGGATAAGGCCACCACCATCAAGGCCTTCGACCCCGCCGAGATGGCGTCCCATACCCCCCGCCAGTTCACCGAGGGCACCCCCATCGGCATCCGTCTGGGTCTGGGCGCGCCCTTCAATCAGTTCACCCTCTGTATGCCCACCTGGGGGGACAAGACGGTCTGCCTGACCCTCTCCCTCTACAAGTGGGATACCAACTTCGATACCACCCGCGAAAAAGCCCCCGTGGCCACCAAGAGGATCGAGAACCACCCCGATAACGGCCACGCCAAGCTCTCCTTCGACGAGCAGCCCGCGGGGGAGTATCTGATCTGCATCGACGAATTCTCGGGCGGCCGCCTGGGTGCCTGGCAGATGTCGGATGCCGTGAGCCACGCCTATACCTACGAGAGCGGTATTGAGAAGGCCGCCTCCTGGGAGATCTCGGTGTCCTTCACCAAGACCCCCGTGGAGCCCTTCCTGACCTTGGAGAGCACCAAGGACGCCATCGACGGCAAGCACACCGCCCCCGCGGAGTGGGAAATGCCCGCCGATCATCTGGTCAATACCCACAAGGTCATGCCCGATACCTGGGTCTTCACAGACGGCCTGGGCCGCGAGTCGGTGACCTACGCCGACGTAGGCGGGGTCAAGGAGGACAAGACCGTGGCCATGTTCTACTGGACCTGGCACGTGGATCTGGCCTACAATACCCCCGTCAATACCACCGAGTTCATGCTCAAGTACCCCGAGGCCAAGAACGACTACGACCATCCCGCCTGGCCTCCCGCGGGCTACGCCTACTTCTGGAACGAGCCCCTTTACGGCTACTACCGCACCAACGACCCCTGGGTCCTCCGCCGCCACGCCGAGCTGCTGGCCAACGCGGGGGTGGATACCGTCTTCACCGATAACAGTAACGGAAACTATACCTGGAAATCCAGCTATACCCCCCTCTTCGAGACCTGGATCGACGCCATGGACAACGGTGCGGTGAAATCCCCCAAGGTCTCCTTCCTCCTGCCCTTCGGCCCCACCCCCGGCAACGTGGAGCAGGTGGAGATGATGTATCTGGACTTCTTCCGCACCGATAAATTCCATAAGCTCTGGTTCTACTGGGACGAAAAGCCCATGCTCATGGGCTTCAAGAACTTTGAGAGCGGCTCCAACCTCCACAAGGAGATCCTGAGCTTCTTCACCTTCCGTCCCGGTCAGGCCGCCTACGTGGTGGAGGGCCGCCAGCTGGGTACGTGGGGCTGGCTTTCCACCTACCCCCAGGCCGTCTACCACAAGGACCGCGACGGCTACATGGATAAGACCATCGAGCAGATGACCGTGGGCGTGGCGGTCAACCACAACTACGCCACCAACAAGGGCACCGCCATGAACGGCTTCAACGTCATCGGCCGCTCCTACACCCCCGAGTTTGAGGACCGCTACGAGAAGGAGGGCACCGAGGCCACCAAGTGGGGCTACCAATTCGCCAAGCAGTTCGACTACGCGCTGGAGAAGGATCCGCAGGTTCTCTTCATCACGGGCTGGAACGAGTGGACCGCGGGCCGCCACGAGGCATGGCCCCCCTCCGCCGACGCCATTGAGAACGCCTTCCCCGACCAGTTCATTGACGAGTACAGCCGCGACCTGGAGATGACCAAGGGCGAGCTGAAGGACCACTACTACTACCTGCTGGTCAACTACGTCCGCAAGTATAAGGGTGTCAATCCCATCCCCGCTCCCTCCCTGTCCCAGACCATCGACATGACCAAGGGTGCTGATCAGTGGTCCACCGCCGAGCCCTACTACGCCGCCTACATCGGCAACACCGCCCACCGCGACGCCAAGGGCTACGGATCCCTCCACTACACCGAAACCTCGGGCCGAAACGACATCATCGGTGCCCGTGTCGCCCGCGATACCGATACCGTCTGGTTCTTCGTGGAGTGTAACGAGACTATCACCCCCTACACCGACAGCCTCTGGATGAATCTCTACATCGACTCCGACCAGGAGAGCAAGGGCTGGGAGACCTTTGACTTCATTGTCAATAAGTCCCCCGCCTCCGCCGATACCCTGGTGCTGGAGAAGTTCACGGGCAACGGCTACGACACCGAAAAGGTGGCCGACGTCAAGTACCGCGTGGAGGGCAAGACCATGGCCGTGGAGATCCCCAAGTCCGCCTTGGGGTTGGAGGGGAATGACTACACCGTCAACTTCGCCTGGACCGACAACGTCCACGATGAGGGGGACTACTCCAAGTTCTCGGGAGACATCATGGACTTCTACCTCTCGGGCGACGTAGCCCCCGGTGCCCGCTTCAAGTTCTCCTATATCTCCACCCACGAGAACACCACGGGTGAGCCCGAGACCGAAGCCCCCACCGAGGCTCCCACCGCTGATCCCACCGAGCCCACCGTCACCGACCCCGTGGAGACCCCCACCGAGACGGTGGACGATGAGGTCACCGAGCCCGCGATCCAAAAGGGCTGTGGCTCGACGATCGTTTCCTCGGTAAGCGCCGTTTCTTTGCTCATGGTCGGCGCTTGGGTAGTCTTGTCCAAGAAGAAGGACGAATGAGACTTCCCGAATCCATATGACACCAAACCAAAACGGACACCCCATCGGGTGTCCGTTTTGGTATTTTGAAGTTACCGATAATGAACCGTAAGCCCCTCCGCCCCCTCCGAAAGCCGCTGGGCCAGAGCCGCCATGGTCCTATCGGATTGGGTCCCCTTTCCAAAGGAAACGTAGGGGATCCCCACGGCGTCATACTTTCCCTCGGCCATATAGTTGTACCGAAGAAGCTCTACGTCAGAGGCTCCGACGCGGGAAAGCAGGGAAGCGAAGGCATCCATGTCCTCAAGACTGTCGTTGACCGAGGGGATCAGAGGGATCCGAACCGTAACCGACACTCCCGAGGCGATCACGCGGGCGAGATTGGACAGAATGAGGGTATTATCCTGCCCGGTCCATTGGCGGTGGCGCTCCCCGTCGGGAAGCTTGACGTCGGCAAACACGTGATCCACGAAGGGAAGCACCGATTCCACAGATGGGGGAGGAACAAAGAGAGCCGTCTCAATAGCCGTGTGTATCCCCTCTTCCTTGCATTGTTCCAGAAGCTCGGCGCAGAACTTATCCTGTAGCAGACACTCTCCCCCCGAAAGGGTGACCCCGCCGCCGCTTTCATCATAGTAATGTCTGTCCTTACGGATCATCGCCAGCACCTGCTCTACGGTCATGAACTCACCGCAAAGGGTCAGCGCCCCCGTGGGGCAAATCTCGGTACAGCTTCCGCAGAGGGTGCAGCCCTCACGTAGGAGCGTCAGCCGATCTCCCTCAACGACGTGACGATCGGGACAGACCTCCACGCAGGAGCCGCAGTGCATACATTTGGCGGGGAGGTGCATGATGAGGGGCTTTTGGGAAAAGGTCTCGGGATTATGGCACCAACGGCAGCGGAGACCGCATCCCATGAAGTAGACCACGGTACGGATCCCCGCCCCGTCGTGAAAGGAGCCGCGGGATATATGGGAGATCAAAGCCGTCAGAGACATGCGTGCTTGGTCCTTCCTATGATATGATTCTGAAGCTCGGGGGTAAGAAGATTGAATTTCTGAGAGAAGCCCGATACCCGCACCGCCAGGTTGGCGTACTTTTCGGGATGCTTCTGGGCTTCCATCAGGGTTTCTGCGTCGGTGATGTTGAACTGGACGTTGCAAAGTCCCTTCTTGGAGGCGGCCACCAGAATATCGGTGATGATATCCAGATTCTCGTCGGTGAAGAGCTTGGGATCGGCCTCCACAATGGCCGAGGTGGTTCCCGCGGTGCGGTGGGCGGGCAGCTTAGCGATGGAATTGAAGACCGCGGTCAGACCGTTGAAGTCCCGTCCCTGCATGGGGGAGACCGAGTAGGCTATGGGCTCTCCCATGCGTCGTCCGTCGGGGGAGGCGGCAGAGGTGCGGCCGTGGTCGATCATCCACAGGAAGGTAAAGGGCTGGGCGTGGAAGGACAACCCGTAGGTCTCGGCCATGCGCTCCAGCATATCGCAGGCCTTGTCGATGATATCGGCGGCAATGAGATCCACCTCGTCCAGGTCGTTGCCGAACTTGGGCGCCTTGCGGATGAAGCTTTGGCGTACCCGCTCGTCGGGGAAGTCGGCCACCAGAATGGCCTTCAGCTCGGGGAGTGTATAGGTGCCGTCGTCATAAACGAATTTTTTGATGACCGCCAGTGAGTCCGCCAGATTGGGGACACCGCCCAGCATGATCTGGTAGTAGTCGTAGGTGGCGCCCGCGTCGTTGAAGTCCAGCCCCCGCTCAATGCAACCCTCGGTCAGCATGGACTTGTAGGGCTTGGGCGCGATACAGGCGTCCCGACACTTTTTTACCTGAGAGCAGGTGAGGTCAAGGATGCGCTCCACCTGGGTCAGTACGGCGGCGTAGAGCTTGTCGTAGGTGTCCAGCTCAGAAAGCTCTCCCGTTTCCGCTCCCGTTTTGAAGTCGGGGAAGCACAGACTGTGACCGTTGCCCAGCACGTATTCCAGGGCCTTGAGCAGGTTGGTCTCCCCCGTGACGGCGTGGGGATTGGACTTGCCGGGAATGACGGTTTCCACGCATCCGATCTGGGTGTAGCCGAAGGCATCCTCACGGGATATACCCTGCTCGGTCAGGGCCTTGACCATGATGTCGTCGTTGAAGAAGAAGGGAACTCCCTTTTGCACGTGTCCCACCACCTCCAGCGCCCGACGGAGGAACTTTTTCTCGGTAGCCGCGCCGTAGCGAACCGACAGACAGCGGATAAAGTCCAGCTGCTCGGTGGCATCCAGCATGAGGTAAGAAAGATCGTTGACCGCGCTCGTCCCATCGGGATTGGTGCCGCCCACGCAGGACTGCTGCACGTCGTAGTCACGGTAGAGCTTGATCCAGAGACAGCAGATGATCTCAAAGGCCTGCTCACGGGTCAGGATCCCCTTGTCCACGTCGGCCTTGTAGTAGGGGTAGAGGATCTGATCCAGGCGTCCGATGGAGTTGGCGTTGATCCTATCCTCCCATGTATTGAGAATATGGGCAAACCACAGGGACTGCACCGCCTCCAAATAGCTCCGGGCAGGGTAGCGGGGAACCTGGCGGCAGGCGGCGGCCACGGCGGCGTAGTCAGCCCGCAGGGAGGCGTCCTCCTCGGTTTCGGCTCTGCGCTCCGCCTCGGCGGCGTATTTCTCCCCAAGGGCAAAGCCCGCGCGGCAGAGGGTCTTCATTGCCCTGTAGTGGGCGCTCTCCCCGTTGACGGCTTCGTACCCTTCGATCTCCCGAAGGATCCCATCAAAGCCCAGCTTCAGCACCTTCTCATAGCCCAGCACCGTATGGTTGGCGCAGATACAGCGCCCGATCCCCGCCCATTCCTGCAGTGCCCAGATCTCCTCGGTGGTCAGGGAAGCGCGGATCTCGTCGGTCTCGCCGTAGTAAACGGGGTTCAATCCCCAGAAAGCCTCACGGTCGGCTTCGGAAATATGATTCTTGTCCATGAGCTCCCGCCCCACGGGATCGTTGTTCGGGATGACGTACTCACCGTAGGTGCCGTCTCCGTAGTTGAAGCCCACGACCAGCTCTCCGGGGATCATGACGGGGGTCATGGATTCGGCGATCCGCAAAATACCGTCGGCGATGGCCTCGGTGCGGCTTTTGCCCGCCTCCATGGCGGCGGCGCGGCCGAGAGAGAAGTATACGTTGCGCTGGACGCAGTATTCCAGCAGGGCTTCCTTACGGTTCATAGCCTCGTCCCGCAGGATCAGGCAACGGTCGGTCAAGGGATACATACTCATTCTCCTTCTTTCATAGTATAAACGGCATTCCTCCGCCCGCTCCCGATACTTGCGGGGCAGGCATCCGTAATGGGTCAGGAAGGCTTTGTTGAAGCCGCCGACGGTATCGTAGCTGTAGCGGAAAGCCACGTCGGTTACCGTGTCTCCCCGCAGAATGTCAATGGCCGCCAGCTGTATGCGGTGGTGGCGGACGTACTCCAGAAAGGTCATCCCCGCAAAGTCGTGGAATTTCTTGCAGAAATGCCACTTGGAATACCCGAACAAAGCTGCGATCTCGGTCAACGACAGCTTTTCACGGATATGATCGTGAACGTAATTCATCACATCAAACACGGGCATCCCCCCTTTGCGTCTATTATACAGGATTTTGCGGTATTTTGCAACTCCAAAATTGCGATTTGCGGAGTTTTTTTCGTAGAGTCCATGCAAGTATGCGGGTATTTTCATCAAATTGCACCAATTGGGATTGACAAACCCGACGGAATCATGTATAATAAATCAAAAGCGGACCGTAGCCCGCCCAAATCCCCCGAACAGGAGGCAATCACCATGAAACAAACCCTCATCCGAAGTCTGGCACTCCTCATCGCCGCTGTCATGCTCATGGGCCTGATCCCCATGGCCATTTCCGCCAAGGAGCCCGCCACGGTCAAGGCCGCGGGCACCACCCGCCTGGTCCTGGCCGACGTCTACGATAAGATCACCCCCGTGGGCGAGACCATCTACCTGGAGAAGACCCTGGGTGAGCCCTACTTCGACCGCGTCCGCAAGGGCGACAGCCTGACCTTCCGCGTGAACGTCGCCAAGGGCGGCACCTACAATTGGGGCATGGTCACAGGCTGGGCCGCGGGAGCGGGCCACGGTACCTTCACCCTCATGGTGGACGGCACCGAGGCCTCCAAGATTATCAACCAAGTAGGCGGCGCGGGCTGGCGCAGCTGGCTGGATACCACCCCCGCCACCGTGGAGCTGACCGAGGGTGAGCACGAGATCACCATAATCTTCCATACCGACGGCCCCAATGTCTACGCCATCAAGTTCGCCCCCGCTGGGGAGGATATCGTGGCCGAGGGAAGCAAGACCTCCCTTTGCGGCCCCGACAGCGGTGCCCCTGTGCAGATCACGCAGACCTACGCCATCCAGTTCAATATGACGGTGCCGTGGAGCTACATCGCCGTGGGCTGTCCCAGCTACAACAACAATAAGGGGTCTCTGCGCTTCGAGCTGTTCAAGTGGAACGAGAACTACGACAAGACCGTAGCGGGGAAGGTCCTGGGTACTCAGGACTTCATCGACTTCAACGACAACGCCACCCTGAAGATGGAGTTCGCCGAGCCCATGCCTCTGGGCGAGTACGTCCTGCTCATGACCAATATCTCGGAGGACGCCGCCGAGCAGATCGGTGTCTGGACCTCCACCGCCGCCCCCGATACCGTCCGCAACTACCAGAATGGCGTGGCCATCCCCAACGCCGCCCGCTGTGAGGTGCAGTATTTCGGCTCCACCCCCACCCCCCTGGGCCCCATCAGCGCCAATCTGGAGGAAACCCCCGTGTTTGAAGAGATCACCGAATCCCAAAAGGATCTTTCGGGCTATAAGCTGCCCGCCACCAGCCGCTACCCCGCCGCCTCGGTCCTGCCCGATACCTGGGTCTTCACCGACGGCCTGGGCCGCGTCTCCCTGACCAACGCCGATGTGGGTGACCCCCGCGAGGACAAGAACGTGGCCATGTTCTTCTGGAACTGGCACGCCACCTTCGCCAAGATCCGCACCGCCTTCAACGTCCAGAAGTACATCGACGAGCAGACTGCCGCGGGGATCCCCCTGGAGGACTACCTCTACGATTACGATCATGCGGGCTGGCTGGCCAAGGACCACTCGGTGCAGTATTTCTGGGACGAGCCCATCTACGGCTTCTACCGTTCGGATGACGTCTGGGTCATCCGCAAGCAGGCCGAGCTGCTCACCGCCGCGGGTGTGGACGTCATCTTCACCGATAACTCCAACGCCACCCTGACCTGGGGCGATTCCTACCCCGTCATCTACGAGACCTGGACCAAGGCCATGAAAGACGGCGTGGATACCCCCAAGATCAGTAACCTCATGCCCTTCTCCCCCGGCAACGATACCCGCGTCCAGCTTTTGGAGATGTACACCAACATCTACCATGAGGGCAAGTACCGTCCCCTGTGGTTCTACTGGGAGGGCAAGCCCATGATCATGGCCCAGAACGAGGGAAGCCTGAAGGATGAAGCCATCGACAACCAGATCAAGGAATTCTTCACCTTCCGCCGTCCCGTGGCCTCCTACTTCACCAGATCGGGTAACTTCGGCGAGTGGGGCTGGCTCTCCACCTACCAGCAGGCCACCTACTACGCTTCCAAGGAAGACCGACAGAACAAGAACGCCGAGCAGATTACCGTAGGCGTGGCCCAGAACGCCAACTACATCCACAACGAGCTGGCCGCCATGAGCGGACACAACATCATGGGCCGCTCCTACACCAAGAACTACCGCGACCGCTACGACAAGGAGGGCGACGAGGCCTCCAAGTGGGGCTACAACTTCGCTGAGCAGTGGGAGTACGCCCTGAAGCAGGATCCCAAGGTTGTCTTTGTCACGGGCTGGAACGAGTGGTGCGCCAGCCGCTACGCCTCCTGGCCCAGCGGAGGCAATTCGGTGGTGGAGAACGCCTTCCCCGACCAGTTCAACAACGAGTTCTCCCGTGACGTGGAGCCCTCCCGCGGCGACCAGGCCGATCACTACTACTACCAGCTGGTCAACTACGTCCGCCGCTATAAGGGCGCCAACCCCATCCCCACCCCCTCGGGATCCGCTACCATCGACATGACCGCGGGCTACGACCAGTGGCAGACCGTGGAGCCCTACTACGCCGCCTACATCGGTAACACCGGTGACCGCGACGCCCTGGGATACGGCGGCATCGAGTACAAGGACTTCTCGGGCCGTAACGACATCATCGGCGCCCAGATCGCCCGCGATGGCGAGAACCTGTGGTTCCTGGTGGAGTGCGCCGAGAACATCACCCCCTATACCGACAAGCTCTGGATGAACCTCTACATTGATGTGGATGCCAATAACGCAGGCTGGAATTCCTTTGACTTCGTGGTCAACAAGACCGCCCCCACCGAGACTACCGCCACTCTGGAGAAGTTTACCGACGGCTATACCTCCGAGAAGGTCGCCGACGTGGAGTACAGGGTGGACGGCCGCTACATGACCGTCAAGATCCCCAAGTCCGCCCTGGGTATCGAGGGCGAGACCTATACCGTCAACTTCGCCTGGACCGACAACGTCCACGACGTGGACGACAAGGGTACGGGTGAGGGCAACGCCGCCACCTACACCACCTTCTCGGGTGACATTCTGGACTTCTACACCTCGGGCGACGTGGCCCCCGGCGGCCGCTTCAAGTTCTCCTATATCTCCACCCCCGAGAACAGCGGGATCTCCGAGGAGACCGAGACCCCCACCGAGACGCCCACCGACCCCGTAGAGACCCCCACCGACGCCCCCGCCACCGAGGCTCCCACCGAGCCCGACACCGAAGCACCCAAGAAGGGCTGTAAGTCCTCGGTCTTTGCCTCCGTGGCACTCCTGTCCGCTATGACCGCCGCCGTGGCGCTGGCCAAGAAGAAGGAATGACCCCACCGCAAGGCAGGGCGGCGAACGGTAAAAATCTTCCCAAATAAACCACAGGTTGATTGACAACCGTGAAAAAGTATGCTATAATACAGCCATCACGGAAACGTGAAATTTAGTCCGAGACCCAAGCGGCGGCAGTGCACGGCCAAGGCAAGGGCAGTAGGGCGGAAAGAAAGGAGGCGGAGTTATATATGACTAACTCGGTAAAATTCGGATGCTGTATCCCGCGCCTCACGGGTTGGCGCGGCTGATGTCCTTTGCGGACGGGTAAGCTGAACCACATCGCATCAACTATTCATTCGTATAAGGATCATCCAAGCACATCCGACTCTGACCCCCGCCCTGCTTCACCGTGGGGCGCGGGGAAAGGGGTATGCAGTCGCTCATATAGGGGTCAGAGCCTATCAGGAGCACCCAAACCCGCATTTGCGGTGGAATCCCACCGAACAATTGCAAAAGGAGAAATGTGCCTACATGATTCAACCCACAGAACTGGGCTACCGCATCGCCACCAAGCGGCGGGCCCGCGGGCTGACGCAAGGACAGGTCGCTATCCATATGGGGGTATCCCCGCAGGCCGTCTCCAAATGGGAGCGCGGACTTGCCTGCCCCGATCTGGTCTTTCTGGACGATCTGGCGGACCTTCTGGACGTGAGCATCGAGGAGCTGCTTCTGGGCAGACCCTCCGTTGCCCTTGCCTCGGCATAACAGAATAGAAAACACGCAGGACGGAATCGTGCAAGACCGTTCTGCGTGTTTTGTTTTTGATCTTACGCCCCAACTAAGCGGTGGGTCTTCGTAGAGTACACCCGATACACGCGGGGGATATCCGTGAGAACTATTGCCACGTACACCTCATCCCCCTCACGGAGGATATTCCACAGCGTCGTGTTGATCACGAACCGTCCGTGTCCCTCCAGGTAGACCACACAGGCGTTGTCGTAGTAGCTGTGACGGGCGCCGCGGCGAAGCTCGGACTCCTCGGTCAGATCACACACCCGATCGGTGACGATCTCCACGATGCCCTCCCCGCAGGCCCGTCGATAGAGTCGGAAGGCCTTGACGGTACACGTCCCCAGGTAGACAACAGCGGCCCAGACGGGAAGGACACCGATCACCAGAAAGCCCCAGAAGAAGGGAGGTGCTTCGGTGATATGGGAGACGATGACCGTAAACAGGATGGCCAGCAGGGTCACGAAGAGGAGGGGGATCAGGGAAGATCCGGCGGATAATTTTGCCTCCTCCCGTATCTGCTTTTGCAGTGCGGCCTTGGACAGGGGCTGTCTTTCGTCCTCTCTCATGTCTTACTCCTCCTTGGGAATGATATATCCGTTCTCCACAGCGCGGGCTACCTTCTCCTCACTCTCACGGCGCAGCTCGGCCCGCAGTCCCCTCGTCCAGTCCGAGAAGGACGCCGCCCGCTCACCGTAGACCATGTTCTCGGAAAACTCCAAGGGGATCCAGGTGTCCAGCGAGGCCTCGTTGTGGGAGACCACCGCCTCCATGTTGTCCAGAGCCTTGAAGAGCTTGGCCTCGGGAGTCTCCAAAGCGTCCATCTCGTCGTACAGCGCGATGAACTCGGCGGCCATGTCGGCGGGCAGAGACCCCACCAGCTCCCGCACCGCGCGGGCCTCGGTCTCCTCGTGATCGGCGGTCTTATAGAAGGAGGGAATGTCTCCCGTTACCGCCTCGCCGAAGTCGTGGATCAGGCACATCTTCAGCACCTTCACCATGTCCAGCTCGGGGTACTCGTCGGCGCAGAGCAGAGCCATGACCGAAAGCCGCCAGGAATGCTCGGCCACGCTCTCACGCTTGCCCTCGGAGTTCCAGGAATGGCGGGTGTGGCATTTCAGCTTTTCGATCTTATGCAGGAAATCAATGTATTGACGGTATTCCATAGGTAGCTCCTTTGGTGTGATTACTTACCCCCGCAATCCTTACAGAGACTCAACCCGTTCCGCTCGGCGGTGCGCAGGGTGGTGCTTTTGATGTTGCGCTTGCCCGACAGATGAACGCAATCGGTATCCGTGTGATACACCGTCCCGTCCTTCAGCCAGTAAACCGTGCTGTTGGGGGTGAGAGGTTGACTCTCGGCAGACCCCTCAGCGGTGCCGAATACCTCGGCGGAAACCGATTCCAGCTCCTCGGGGGTGATCGGACGGCCACCCTCAAAGCGGTCAGAGGGGGCACAGGAGGGGAGGAGGATGAGCGCAAGAAGCAGGGGCAGTAGGATGAAGCGGCGCATGATAGACCTCCTTGAAAAATTGGATTATTCTATATAGTCAACGTCCGTACGGTAGCCGTACACGTATACGCAATCCTCGAACACCTCGCCCGGCACGTGGATCTTCTTCAAAATGTCCAGCACGATTTTTCGGTTTTCGCGAGTCAGATCAATTTTCAACCACTCAATATCCTTGGTGCCCTTGCAATTGCTGCCAAAATGCGTCCATGTGCTGTCATTGTATACGAATCCGTTGGTTGATCTGGTCGTCCAATGGATCAGCATACCCGAGAGCCTTGGATCCTCGGAGCACTCAATATCATAGTAGAAGGCCTTAAAAATCTCGGTCCATTTCGTGTGGTTCATGGTTAGTTCTCCTTGGCGGTGTTGATGGAGGCGATCAGTATTCTGCGGATGGTTCCGCATTGATTGTACAGATCCTTTGCCCGCTCCCGCTCGATCAATTCAGCCTTAACAAACAATTCCAACCAATATTCGGTTTCATAACACTCTTTTAGGGAGATCTGGAACTTTGCAATGAAATCTGCTTTGCCGTGAGCATAATTTGCCTCGTGGATGTTGGCACCGATAGAGGTCGCGGAGCGTTCCAACTGATTCACAAGAGAATAGTGTCCTCTTATTTCTTCACATAACTTGACAATTTGCACCGAGAAATCCATAGATAACTCCCGTAGCTTGGAATCTGCCATGGAAACACCACCTTTCACGATTTTATCATACCATAAAACCGGCAAAATTGCAAGTGAAATATTCGGCTGACGCCGAATGTGAAATAATTTCCTTTCGGAAATTGTGAAATATCCCGCTTCGCCTAAGGGCTTCGCGGAATGTGAAATAAAATTCGTTCCTTCACACGCCGCAGGCGTATTTCACTGCCGCAGGCAATTTCACACGCACCAGCGTATTTCACTCGTTCCGCAAGGAACGAATTTCACTGAAAAAAGCCATTTGCTTACGCAAATGGCTTTTTTCTTGGCACGGTGTAAGGGATTCGAACCCCCGACCTACTGGTTCGTAGCCAGGCACTCTATCCAGCTGAGCTAACACCGCGTGTCGTTTTCACAACGCTCATATTATAGCATATTCACCAACTTTTGTCAACCCTTTTTGTACAAAATATTTTGACGAGTTTTCCCCGCCTTTCCCCAAGTTTTTGGTACAAATTCCCGAAAACGCATTGACAAAATTCCTCCGCACAGGTATAATATAGGTGCGGAAATACTCCGCGAAAAACCGAATATGACCCCGAAAGGAGTTTCACAATGGCAGATTACAAGAAGCAGGTCGCGGGCGGCCCCCTCATGGCCGTCGATGCCCTTGGCAGACCCACTCCCGATACTCAAAGCGGCGCGCCCAAGAGCCGCGAGAACCGCCTGGTCGGTATGTTCTACTTCCTCTGGTTGGGCGAGCACGGCCGCCATAAGCCCTACGATATCTCCAAGATCATGGCCGAGGATCCCGATATCGGCCATAAGCCCGAATCTCCCCTGTGGGGCGGTTACGGTGTCTACCACCATTGGGGCGAGCCCTTCTACGGCTACTACTACTCCAACGACGAGTGGGTGGTCCGCCGTCACATGAAGCTCCTCATGCAGGCCGACGTGGACTTCCTCTTCTTCGATACCACCAATGCCGCCATCTATGCCCACAACTGCAAGCTGGTCATGCGGGTCCTCCAGGAGTACCACGACGAGGGCTGGAAGATCCCGCAGGTCATGTTCTACACCAACACCGCCTCGGGAAAGACCGTCCAAAAGATCTACGACGAGATATACGAGCCCGGCTGGTGCAAGGACACCTGGTTCTGCCTGGACGGCAAGCCCGTCGTCATCGCGGTCAAGGAGGAGTGCTCTCCCGAGTGCCGTGAGTTCTTCAACATCAAGATGTCCCAGTGGCCCAACGAGCCCGACAAGCTGGGGGGCTGGCCCTGGATGGATTTCACCCATCCCCAGCGCGTCTTCGCCAACCTGGACGGCGTGGACGAGGTCATCAACGTATCCGTCGCACAGCATAGCGGTAACATCCGCTTTGGTGATTCCGTCCTCTACGGCGAGACCTCCAACTGCGGCCGCGCCTACCACAATGGGCAGAACGATCCCGAGCCCGATGCCTGGAAGAAGGGCTACAACTTTGCCGAGCAGTTCGACCGCGCCATCGAGACCGACCCGCCCATCGTGCTGGTCACGGGCTGGAACGAGTGGATCGCGGGCTACTGGTCGGGCATTCCCGAGCGCCCCGTTATGTTCGTGGACGCCGCCAACTACGAGTACAGCCGTGACCTGGAGATGATGCGGGGCGGTTACTTCGACAACTACTTCATGCAGCTGGTCAGCTACGTCCGCAAGTACAAGGGCACCGACGAGACCCCCGTCTACCCTGCCGTGGACAGCGTGGGCGTGGAGTGGGAAAAGAGCCTTGACGCCTCTCCCGCCATTTACGATTGCTTCCTCGATGGCGATATGAACCGCCACGCTGAGGGTCAAGGCGGCGTGATCTACACCAATTTCACCGCCCGCAACGTCATGGACAAGATCGGCGTCATGCACGATCAGGACAGCATCACCTTCACCATCCGCACCAAGGATCCGCTCACCGATCCCCTGGGCGCGGGCTCCTGGATGAAGATTTTCCTCAATGTGGACGGAGGCGAGGGCTACCAATACGTCCTCAATCACCACACCCGCAAGGACGGCACCACCACCCTGGGTCAGGTCATTGGCGAGGGCGACGACCTCACCACCGTGGACGTCCCCGATATGCTCCTGCGCTACGAGGTCCGCGGCGACGTCATGAAGATCAGCGTCCCCCGCGCCGTCATCGGCCTGGATCACGACGACTTCACCCTGTGGTTCAAGGTAGCCGACAGCCGCGAGAAGTACCGCAAGGTAGAGGACTTCTACGATAAGGGCGACGTGGCTCCTCTGGGAAGACTGAACTTCGTATATCGCGGAGAGTGATTCGTTTACCGTTTCGGGGAGGGGCGTGGCTCCTCCCTGTATTTGTTGAACCGAATATGATCAAAATTGGGGTTTATCGGTGGGTTTTCTCGTGAGCCTTCCCCAGCGGGGAAGGGGGACCACCGTAGGTGGTGGATGAGGAGAGCGGGTTTGTTTTTTCGTATGGGTGTATACGGAACCCCCTTGATACGCCAAGAAAAATCATACCCGATACCGAACCGTAATTTGCTCTCCTCATCCACCGCTTCGCGGTCCCCCTTCCCCGCTGGGGAAGGCAAAGGAACGGACCGACAAACCCAAATTTGTAACACTCCAAAATCTTTCCCCCCGAAAGGAATCCCACCATGACGAAAGTAAAAATCACCGTCCTTAAAACCGATTTCTACCCCGACCTCGCCGCCGAGTACGGTAAGCCCGAGCTGGGCCCCTGCGCCGCCATGAAGGTGGGCGACGTCTTCTACGCCGACGTCAAATGCCCCGAGGGCTTCTGTCACACCGCCTGGAACTGCATCTACCAGTACGTCTTCGCCCTGGCCAACGGCGGCGGACGCGAGGGCTTCTTCTACAACGACTGGAGCCGTGAGCCGGGCCTCGCCATCAGCAGCTGCAACGACGGCTTCCGCCCCGTCATCTTCAAGCTGGAGGCCACCGACATTCCGTCGGAGAAGGGGAAGTAACTGAAAGATCAGAAATGCCTCTTGACAAAAGAATAGCCTTATGCTAAAATAGAATTGGAGACAGTATCCTCCATAATGGGCGTGTGGCTTTCGCCTATCCCCACGGAGGATACCGTTCTCACAGAGCCTGTGACAGGTCTTGACAGGGAGGATCTACATCCAAGCCGTCCACCGACAGGCTCTTTTTTGTTTGCTTGCTCACAGTAGGCAGGACAGCCCCTACGGCTTTTCCCGAACGGATCGGACCGTAAGGGCCCCTCTTTTTTACAGGAAGGGTCTGCGTTCTCTCTCCCCCTGCCCGCGGAGCATTCCACGACCGCCTATGGCCGATGCCTTGCGGTTGATACGGGCTACGAGGGTGGCGACCGTATTCCCCAATAGCTTTCTTGCGGGGACCTCGATGGGGAACAGCTCCCCTCCTTCATGGGTGACACCCGTTGCATCCCTTGCGTGCTCCCGCAGGATTCGTTCCTCGGCAGGGGAGAGCAGAAGGGAATACCCCATGTACAGGATCCCCTCCCGTGAATCGGGGGGAATGACCAAAGAACAGACCGAATGGCATTGTGGATCGCGCTTCATGACGAACTCCTCACAGAAAAAATGACGGTGTTAGAATGACCGAAAAGTGTGCCATCTCCTCTCAAATGACTGTGACTGTCAGAGAAAGGCAACAGCGCGTTCGGGTTGGAACCGCGGGAGTATTATACAGGAATCCGACACAAAAAGCAACCCCCTCTATAGTTTTTCGTGCTTTCACACAAATCCGCCCGCTCTGATTTGGTGAAAAACACTGTCCACCCCACCAAAAACGGACCCCGAGCCTAAGCCCGAGGTCCGTGAGGAAATGATGGAAGCCGCGCGAAGTAAGATCACTCGGTTCGCAGGGCGATGACGGGATCTTTGCGGGAGGCGCTGGCGGCGGGAAGCAGACCCGAGATCATGGTCAGCACCGTGGAGATGACCACCAGGATCACACCGCCGAGCCAGGGCAGGACGGCACGGATGGTGGGAATGCCCGTGGCGTGCTGGACGATGGCCGAGGCGGGGAAGCAGACGATAACGGTAAAGACGATACCGATGATGCCCGCCGCCAGACCGATGATGAGGGTCTCGGCGTTGAACACACGGCGGATATCCCGCTTGGAGGCGCCCATGGCGCGGAGAATACCGATCTCCTTGGTGCGCTCCAGCACCGAGATATAGGTGATGATGCCGATCATGATGGAGGACACCACCAGGGAGATGGAGACGAAGGCGATGAGCACGTAGGAGATGGCGTTGATGATGGTGGTGACCGAGGACATGAGGATGCCTACCGTGTCGGCGTACTTCAGCTTGTCGGTCTCCTCGGCGTTATCGTTGTACTCCTTGATGAACTCGGTGATATAGTCCTTGGACTCAAAATCCACGGCGTAGAAGTTGATGGAGGCGGGCTTGGCGCGCTCCGCGTCGTCCAGGGTCTCCAGGACGCTGTCGTAGGTGGCGTCGATCTGGGGAGCCATGGAGTACAGGGTCTCCTCCAGCTGAATGAAGGCGGGATCGTCGGCGGTGAGGGTGCTCAAGAGAGCCACGAAGATCTCCTCGTTGACCGTCATGGACTTGATGCTCTCGGTCAGCTCGGCGTAGATGGCGTTCATGGCCTCCTCCCCCGCCATCTCAATGAGACCGGGGATGGGGAGGGGCATTTGCTCGTTGGCGGGAATGCCGTACAGGGCGCCTATGACCTGGGTCTGCAGATCCAGGATGGGCAGAAGGCGGGTGAAGTTGTCGGGGGTGATGGTCACACCGTTCGTGGTCTGGCTCAGGATACCGCAGAGGGTCTGGAGAGCCGTCCCGCTGACGGGATTGGCCTTGGCGGCGGTGAGCACAGAATCAAAGATCACGGCCTGCCCCTCGGCGGGGAGGAGCATGAACATACCGATGAAGGACTCGGTGTCGGTGACCTCAATGCGATCCGAGAAGTCGGGATTGTTCAGGATCTGCTCGGTCATGTAGGCGTAGAACATCTCCATGGTGGCGTCGTCGATCTTGTCGATCAGCTCCTGAATGGTCGCAGGGGTATATACGGTGCGCTCGAAGGGCAGACCCGTCAGGACGTTGACGGCGGGGGTCTCCTTCTGCTGGTTGATGACGGCGCTGCTTGCGTTCTTCTCCAGAATATAATCGGTGAACTCCTTGGTGTAGCCGATGACGCCGCCGATGCTGGTGGCGGTGGCCCCCTCCTTGGGACGGATAATGCCCGCCACCTTCAGCTCCACGCCGTTCTCGTCCACAAAGGCGTTGCGGTCGAAGTCAAAGCCCTCCCGCAGGTCAGTCCAGACGGGCTTGTCCCCGCTGTCGGTGGAGTAGGTGCGGCCGCTCTCGGCGTAGAAGTCGGCGGTGGTCAGGAGCTTGAACTTGATGTTCAGAATATCGTCGAAGGTGTAGGGAGGAATGTCGCCCGTCTCGTACTTACCCTCCATGAGATCGGCCAGCTCGTCCTCGATGAGGTCGGGGTCCAGCATACCCAGCATATAGAGGGTCATCTTGCTGATCTGGTTATTGGAGCCGACCACCAGCACCACCTCGTTGTAGGCGGTAGGCCACGCCCCCGCGATGACGTCGTACTGCTGATCCAGAAGCTCGGGGCTGTCGATCATCTCGGTGAAGACGTTCATACCCATACCGCCCATGCTACTGCCCATCTCCATGAGCTCGGACATACCCGAGAAGGCGCTGCCCATGTGGTCAAAGACGACACCCATGCCGATCTCACGGGCCTCGGTGACGGGGTTGCCGTCCTCGTCGGTGGTGGGGATCATGTTGAAGACCTGGAGCTGGTAGTCGTAGGTGTACTGAATGTCGGTGATATAGGGAGCCAGCTCCTCCTCGTGGGCCTCCAGGTGCTTCTTGAAGGCCTCCAGGTTGTTCTCCACGGTGGCCGACATGGCGGACATCATGGTCCCCATGGAGTCGTCCACGTAGATCATGCTCATGTCCCGCTCCTCGTCGCTCTCCTCGGAGGTGCTGGTCATGGCCTGAAGCATGGCCTGATAGTCCTGGGTGACCCGATTGATGGTCAGGGGGAAGGTGGACAGGGTGTCCTCCTGCACCGTGGCGATGAAGATGTTGATACCGTTGGACAGGGCCAGGATCAGGGCGATGCCGATGATACCGATGGAGCCCGCGAAGGAGGTCATGAAGGTGCGTCCCTTCTTGGTCATGAGGTTGTTGAGGGACAGGGTGAAGGCGGTCCAGAAGGACATGGAGGTCTTCTTACCCTTCTTGACGTCGGTCTTGCGGACTACCTCCTCGGCGGTCTTGGGAGCCTCAAAGGGCATGGAGTCGTCAATGATCTGACCGTCGCGGAGCTTGACGATACGGGTGGAGTACTCCTCGGCCAGCTCGGGGTTGTGGGTGACCATGATGACCAGCTTATCCTTGGCGATCTCCTTTAAGATCTCCATGATCTGCACCGAGGTTGCGGTGTCCAGAGCGCCCGTAGGCTCGTCGGCCAGGAGGATATCGGGGTCGTTGACGATGGCGCGGGCGATGGCCACACGCTGCATCTGACCGCCCGACATCTGGTTGGGCTTCTTGTTCAGCTGGTCACCGAGACCCACCTTCTCCAGCGCTTCGGTGGCGCGGCGGCGGCGCTCGGCCTTGGAGATACCCGACAGGGTCAGGGCCAGCTCCACGTTGGAGAGGACGGTCTGGTGGGGGATGAGGTTGTAGCTCTGGAAGACGAAGCCCACGCTGTGGTTGCGGTAGGTGTCCCAGTCCCGATCCTTGAAGTCCTCGGTGGACTTGCCGTTGATCAGCAGATCGCCTTCGGAGTAGCGATCCAGACCGCCTACGATGTTGAGCAGGGTGGTCTTACCGCAGCCCGAGGGGCCCAGGACCGACACGAATTCGCACTCGCGGAAGTCAATACTGACCCCGTTCAGGGCGCGGACCGAGGTGTCGCCCACCTCGTAGGTCTTTTTGATGTTTTTGAGTTGGAGCATATTTCTGCCTCTTTCTTGGGGTTCGATTGGACAATGAAGAATAATCATACCAAGTATATCATGAATATATGAACCTATCATGAATCTTTGACGTTTTTTTTCGGTTTATACGGGGAGCGGATATGATTTCAACGCGCGATCACGATGGGTGATCATGCCGTCCGAAAATGTGGGATCTTCATATGGCTCAGCCCGATCAGCTCCACGCCCCCGATCCTCCATTCTCTTCTCCATCCCGATTTTTCTCTCCAAAGCTCTTGACAATCCACTCAAAAAGGGGTATAATGAAAGGTGGAGTATTTTACTCCCGACCATGTTAAAAAATACGATTATATAGAAGGGAACCATCATGACCAAGATCGACATTTTCTCCGGCTTCCTTGGTGCCGGTAAGACCACCCTCATCAAAAAGCTCATCACCGAGGCCTACGCAGGCGAGAAGCTCGTCCTCATCGAAAACGAGTTCGGTGAGATCGGCATCGACGGCGGCTTCCTCTCTGAGGCGGGCATCCAGATCAACGAGATGAACTCGGGCTGCATCTGCTGCTCCCTGGTGGGTGATTTCGGCAAGGCCCTGTCCCGGGTGCTGACCGAGTACGCCCCCGACCGCATCCTCATCGAGCCCTCGGGCGTGGGCAAGCTCTCGGACGTCATCCGCGCCGTTCAGGGTGCCGCCACCGAAGGGGCTGTCCTCAACGGCTTCACCACCGTGGTGGACGCAGGCAAGTGCAAGATGTACATGAAGAACTTCGGCGAGTTCTTCAACGACCAGGTGGAGAACGCGGGCTGTATCATCCTGTCCCACACCGACACCACCCCCGCCGCCAAGACCGAGACCGCTGTCTCCCTCCTCCGCGAGCATAACCCCACCGCCGTCATCGTCACCACCCCCTGGAACGATCTCACCGGTGCCCAGCTCCTGGAGGCCATGGAGCGCACCGATACCCTGGAGGCCGAGCTGGCCCGCCTGGCCGAGGAAGCCGAGCATCACCACCATCATCACCACGATGACGAGGAGTGCGAGTGCCACCATCACCATGAGGACGGCGAGGAGTGCCATTGCCACGATCACGACCATGAGCACCACCATCATCACGAGGACGGTGAGGAGTGCCACTGCCATGACCACGACCATGAGCATCACCCTCACCACCACGAGGACGGTGAGGAGTGCCATTGCCATGACCACAGCCATGACCATGGTCATGGCGACGAGCATCATCACCACCACGAGGACGGTGAGGAGTGCCACTGCCACGATCACGACCATGAGCACCATCACCACCACGACGGCGAGTGCTGCTGCGGTCATGACCACCACCATCACCACCACGCCGATGAGGTCTTCGTGAGCTGTGGCGCCGAGACCACCGCCGCCTTCGACCGCGCCGCCATGACCGACAAGCTGAACGCCCTCTGCGACGAGGGTAAGTACGGCATCGTCCTGCGCGCCAAGGGCATTGTCGCCGCCACCGACGGCGCTGGCTGGATCCACTTCGACTACGTCCCCGGTGAGCCCGACGTCCGCGAGGGTGGCGCCGCCGTGATCGGCCGCCTCTGCGTGATCGGTTCTAACCTGAATATCCCCGCCCTCTCCGAGCTGTTCGGGGTGGAGCTGGCGTAAGGAGATACCTATGGCCTACAAAATTCCCGTATACCTCTTCACAGGCTTTCTGGAGGGCGGCAAGACCCACATGATCCAGGAGTCCATGGAGAGCGAGCAATTCAATTCGGGGGATAAGACCCTCATCATCCAGTGCGAGGAGGGCGTGGACGAGCTGGATCTCTCCGCCTTCGCTTCCAAGAACTGCTACCTTGAGCTGATCGAGGATCCCGACGAGCTGACCGCCGCCAACCTTACCGCCCTGGGCAAGAAGTACAAGGCTGACCGTGTCATCATCGAGTACAACGGTATGTGGCCCCTCCAGGCCCTCTATGAGAATATGCCCGCCAACTGGGCCATCTTCCAGGAGATGATGTTCGCCGAGGCCCGCACCTTCATCGACTACAACCGCAATATGCGCTCCCTCATGGTGGACAAGCTCATGAACTGCGAGATGGTGGTGCTGACCCGCACTCCCGATGATATCGACAAGGAGGAGATCCACAAGATCATCCGCGGCATCTCCCGCAGAGCCGCCATCTCCTACGACTACCCCGACGGCCACATCGAGTATGACGAGATCGAGGATCCCCTGCCCTTCGACAAGGAGGCCGACGTCATTGAGATCGCCGACGAGGATTTCGCCCTGTGGTACCGCGACCTCTCGGAGGAGATGGACTCCTACGAGGGCAAGACCGTCCACGTCAAGGGCCTGGTGGCCCGCGACAATAAGCTGGGCAAGAACGGCGTCATCATCGGACGCCACATCATGACCTGCTGCGCCGACGACATCGCCTACAGCGGTCTGGTCTGCAACTTCTCAGCCCCCGTCTCCCTCAAGACCCGCGACTGGATCACCGTCACCGCCAAGATCTCCCTGGAGCCCCACAAGCTCTACGGCGGCCGCCGCGGCCCCGTCCTCTACGCCACCGAGTACGCCATGACCTCTGCGCCCAAGCAGGAGGTCGCGACGTTCTATTGAGAATGGTAAATTGGGATTTGTCAGTGGGTTTGCATAGCCGGAAGAGAGTGCTCTCCCAAATGTCCGCGTTCTCCTCCACCCGCTTCGCGGGAGCCCCCTCCCGGAGGGGGCCTCATATATTGCCCCGCGGAAATCCGTTACCCGACAAGTAATTCTTGCCCGCGCTCCTACGGCTCCCTCCGGGAGGGAGCTCCCGCCCGCAGGCGGGTGAAGGAGAACGCGTGTTTAGAAATCCGCGATTCGTTACGGGTAGCAAACTCCCCGACAAACCCAAATTTGAACCTCAAAAAAAGGAATCATCATGTCAGAAACCATCTA
>JAFULU010000090.1 GCA_017483125.1 Clostridia bacterium | reverse complement strand
TTGATTTGCATTTGCCCTCTCCGTCACGCCTACGGCGTGCCACCTCCCCCAAAGTGGGAGGCTTTTTGCCGAGCTTGATCGGCGGCTCTCCCTTTGGGAGAGCTCCCGCGAAGCGGGTGAGAGGGCTAAACAAGTTCAAGGCTTTAAAAGCAAAATAGTATGAAGCATTCAAAAATAACAAATAACACGGGATACAGAACCGTGAATCCGCGGCCTTCGCGGAGGAGCTGTCCTGTATCCCGTGTTTTTTCGTGTACCGCCGTTCCGCGGTCAAGGGGGCGACTTGCGACCAAAAAACGGCACCCACGCGGGATGCCGTTTTCGGGTATTCCTTGCGGGTTACGCCCGCTCGCGGGAGTCGCTCAGACCCACCATGTAGTCCAGACTGACCTTGTAATGCTCGGACAGCTTGACGAAAAGGTGCATGGGAAGTTCACGCTCGCCCCGCTCGTAGCGGCTGTACTGGTTCTGTTGCATACCCAGAATATCGGCGATCTCGGTCTGGTTCATGCCCGCGCCGACGCGCAGCTCACGGAGACGGGGATAGTACTTGATCTTGTTTTCCATAGTTTTCTTTTCCTGTTCGTTAAATTTGGGGATTCCTTGAGGTGGTCTTTAGTCCAATTCCTTCTTACCCGTGTACAGCTCGTAGTAGCGGCCCTTCAGGGCAAGGAGCTGATCGTGGTTGCCTCGCTCGATGATCTCACCCTTCTCCAGCACCATGATGGCTGCGGCGTTGCGGACGGTGGAGAGGCGGTGGGCGATGACGAAGGTGGTGCGGTTCTTCATGAGCCGATCCATGCCGTGCTCAATATGCCGCTCGGTACGGGTGTCCACCGAGGAGGTGGCCTCGTCCAGCACCAGAATGGGAGCCTTGGAGATGGCGGCTCTGGCGATGTTCAGAAGCTGTCTCTGACCCTGGGAGAGGTTGGCGCCGTCACCCTCCAGAACGGTCTGGTAGCCGTGCTCCAGACGCATGATGAAGGAGTGGGCCGAGGCGGTCTTGGCGGCCTCGATGACCTCCTCGTCGGTGGCGTCGGGGCGGCCGTAGCGGATGTTCTCCATGATGGTGCCCGTGAAGAGGTGGGTGTCCTGGAGGACCATGGCGATGTTCCCGCGGAGCTCATCCCGCTTGTAGGCGCGAATGTCCACACCGTCGATGGTGATGGTACCCTCGTCGATGTCGTAGAAGCGGTTGAGGAGGTTGGTGACCGTGGTCTTACCCGCACCCGTGGAGCCGACGAAGGCGATCTTCTGGCCCGCGTGGGCGTAGAGGCTGACGTGCTTGAGGACAGTCTGCCCGGGGAGATAGCCGAAGGAGACGTCGTCCAGGATCACCTCGCCCTTGACGTCGGTCATGGGAACGGCGTCCTCGCGGTCGGGGGTCTCGGGTGCCTCGTCCATGACGGCGAAGACTCGCTCCGCGCCCGCCAGGGCCGAGAAAATGGTGGACATCTGCATGGACAGATTGTTGATGGGGAAGGAGAACTGACGGGCGTAGGTGCAGAAGATGGTCAGACCTCCCACGTCAAAGCCCGCGAAGATGCAGAGTAGTCCGCCCACGCCCGCCGTGACGGCGAAGGAGAGGTTGGAGAGGTTGTGCATGATGGGGCCCATGACGCCGCCGTAGAAGTGGGCCTTGAACTGCTTGTCGCGCATATCGTCGTTCAGAGCCTCGAACTCGGCCACGCAGTCAGCCTCGTGGTTAAAGACCTTGACCACCTTGGAGCCCGTGACGGTCTCCTCGATGTAGCCGTTGACGGCACCCAGAGCGGCCTGCTGGGCGGCGTGGTACTTGGCGGACTTCTTACCGATCAGACCGCCGCCGAAGAGGTAGAGGGGAATGAACACCAGGGTGATGAGAGTCAGGATCCAGCTGGTGTAGATCATCATGAACAGGGTACCCACCAGAGTGATGGCACCCGAGATGAGGCCCGTGACGGTGGAGTTGATCATCATGTCGATGGCGTCCACGTCGTTGGTGAAGCGGGACATGAGCTCACCCGTGGGGTGGGAATCGAAGTAGCGGACGGGGAGCCGCTGGAGCTTCTTGAAGAGGTCGTTGCGGATCTTCTCCACCGCGTTCTGGGACACCGCGATCATGAGGCGGCCCTGGAGGTAGTTGGAGATAATACCCACGGCGTAGATGGCACCCAGCACGCCCAGGATGATGGCCAGACAGCCGATGCGCTGCTCCACCGTGGGGGTGGCGTTGGCGGCCAGATCCGGCATGAAGATCTTCAAAAGAATGCTTTCGGTGTGAGCCGAGACCTCACCGTCCTTGGGGAGGGTCAGGACGTTGTAGACGTCGCGGAGGAGGTAGGTACCCGCCATGGAGGTCAGGGTACTGCAGAGCATACAGAGGAATACGAAAATGAGACGGAAGCGGTAGGCGCCGATGTAGCCGATGAGACGGCGGGCGGTGGCGCGGCTGTCCTTGGGCTTGCCCTTGGGACGGGGACCGCGGCCTCTGGGGCCGCCGCCGGGGCCTCCCTTGGGGATCTTACCGAGAGAGGAGTAGCGTTTTTGCAGTTCTTCCAGACTTCTTGCGGCCATTACGCGTTCACCTCCCCACCGTTATTGAGTTCCTTTTCCAGCTCGGCCTTTTGCTTGGCGGCCTCCATCTGGGAGTCGTAGATCTCCTTGTACTCCACGTTGGAGCGGAGCAGGGTATCGTGGGTACCCACCCCCGTGATGCGCCCCTCGTTGACCACCACGATCTGATCCGCCTCCATCACCGAGGTGATGCGCTGGGCGATGATGATCTTGGTGGTGTCCTTCAAAGCCCCGCGGAAGGTCTCGCGGATGCGGGCCTCGGTGGCGGTGTCCACGGCGGAGGTGGAGTCGTCCAGGATCAGGATCTTGGGCTTTTTCAAAAGAGCGCGGGCGATGCAGAGTCTCTGCTTCTGGCCGCCCGAGACGTTGGTACCGCCCTGGCCCAGATCCGACTCGTAGCCCTTCTTGAAGCCCATGACGAAGCCGTCGGCCTGGGCGGAATCGGCGGCGGCGCGGATGGTCTCCGTGTCGGCCTCGCCGTCGCCCCAGCGGAGGTTGTCTTCAATGGTACCCGAGAACAAAACGTTCTTCTGGAGCACCATGCCCACACCCTCGCGGAGGTTGTAGAGGCTGTAGTCGCGGACGTTGACGCCGTCCACCAAAATCTCGCCCTCGTCGGCGTCGTACAGGCGGGGGATCATGGACACCAAAGTGGTCTTGCCCGAGCCCGTGGAGCCGATGATGCCCACGGTGGAGCCTGCCTCGATCTTGAGGCTGATATCATCCAGCACCTTGCCCTCACTGCCCTTGTAGTAGCGGAAGGTGACGTTTCTGAACTCGATCTCGCCTCGCTCCACCTGCTTGTCGGGGTAAGCGGCATTCAGGTCGGAGATGTCGATCTCCTCGTTCATGACCGCCTTGATGCGCTTGCCCGAGGCCATGGCGCGGGAGGCCTGCATGAAGAGCATGGTCACCATCATGAGGGAGGACAGGATCTGGGTGATGTAGGTCACGAAGGCGGTGAGGTCACCCACCAGCATACCGCTGTCGGGGGAGAGCACCATGTTGCCGCCGAACCACAGCACCGCGATGACCGCGCCGTTCATGAAGAAGGTCATGAGGGGGGACATCCAGATCATGACCATCATGGCGCGGCGGCCCGCCCGCTTAAGGTCGGCGTTGGTCCCCGCGAAGCGCTCGTTCTCGTGCTCCTCGCGGACGAAGGACTTGACCACGCGGACGTTGGTCATGTTCTCCTGCACGTTGGCGTTGAGTCCGTCCACCTTCTCCTGCACCGCGTTGAAGCGGGGGAAGCCCACCCGCAGGAAGAAGAGGATGACCAGCAGAATGGCGGGGACAGCCACGGCCAGCACCAGGGCCAGCTGACGGTTCAGGGTGATGGCCATGATGAGGGCACCGATGAGCATACCGGGGGAGCGGAGAGCCATGCGGAGCAGGGTGTTGACGAAGTTCTGGAGCTGGGTGACGTCGTTGGTGAGGCGGGTCACCAGGGAGCCCGTGTTGAACTTGTCGATGTTGGCGAAGGAGAACTGCTGTACCTTGCGGTAGATGTCGGCGCGAAGGTCGGCGGCGAAGTTCACCGAGGCCTTGGCACCGAAGTAGGCACCGCCCACACCGCCGATCATCATGAGCACCGAGGTGAGGAGCATTCCCACGGTCAGGGCGACGATGAGGGGGGCGTCGGGATTGTCAAAGCTCTGGCCCAGGGCATCGTAGGTCCAGGTCAGCCAGGCGGGGGCGTCCTCCATGTCGTGGTTGACGCCGAAGTCGATGATGTAGGCCAGCAGGCGGGGCAGAACCACCTCGCCGATGACCTCCACGATCATGAGCAGAGGCCCGATGATGAACCACGGCAGGTAGGGCTTTACGTACTTGAACCACCGCAGACGCTCTGTCCGGGTGGCGTTTGCTTGGGGTTTGGAGTTTGAAGCGGTCAAGATCACACTTCCTTTCTGTTGCGCGGGGGTTGGGGAGGCTTATGGCTCA
>JAFULU010000089.1 GCA_017483125.1 Clostridia bacterium | reverse complement strand
TCACAGCTGGGCCTACACCCCGGACGGCTGGTATCAGAATCTCCAAGGCAAAGCCTGCTGGCCCTGGGCGGATATGTACCCTCAGGGTAAGGGTCTCTCCGAAACGGGAGAGCTGGAGCAGATGGTGGTCATGAGCGGCTTCTGGGCCAACGGCAGCTACGGCACAAACGGCGGCCGCAGTTATTCCTATCACAACGGCGGTCAACCCGCAGGCGGCAATTTCGGCTTTGACCTCGTAGATAAAGGCACCTCCGGCTTGGGTATTGCCTTTGAGGAGCAGTTCGATTACGCCATCGAGCAGGATCCCGGTCTCATCATGCTGGTGGGCTGGAACGAGTGGTGGGCAGGCCGTTGGGAGGCCAGCGGTGCCGTCGGCCAGACCATCGCCAACGAATATAAGGTCACCAATGACGACAAATGGACAAGGCACTACTACGTGGATGCTTTCAATCCCGAGTACTCCCGTGACATCGAGCCTGTGAAGGGTGTCTACAACGATAACTACTACTATCAGATGACACAGAATATCCGGGACTATAAGGGCTCCCGTGCGCCCCTCGCCGCCTTCGGTCAGCGTCCCATCGTCATGGACGGTCCCCGCTCCCAGTGGGATATCGTCGGCCCCGAGTTCCGCGATTACGAGGGTGACACCGCCCACCGCGATGCTATGTCCTACGTGGGGAATTTCCACTACGAAAACAAGAGCGGCCGCAACGACTTCAAGGTGGCCAAGGTGTCCAAGAACGGCAGCGACGTGGTCTTCTACGCCGAGTGCGCCGAGAATATCACCGCTCCCTCCGGCACCAATTGGATGAACCTCTACATCAACGCCGATTGCGACTACGCCACGGGCTGGTATGGCTACGATTTCGTCCTCAACCGTTCTCAGAACGGCAACACCTGCTCCGTCCAGAAGTTCGTGAACAACTCCTGGGAGATGGAGGAGGTCGGCTCTGCTACCTATACCGTCAGCGGCAATTACATCCAGATCAAGGTGGATGCCGAGCTTCTGGGGCTTGGCGACACCTTCGACTTCAAGTGGGCAGACAATTCTGTGGACGATGGTGACATTATGCAGTTCATCGATTTGGGTGATACTGCCCCCAATGACCGCTTCAACTACCGCTACACCACCGTGGAGACCGAGGTCAAGGCTCCCGCTTCCCTGACCGAGGACATGATTGTCCTCAAGGCCGGCTCTTACTACGCCTTCGTTGGCGGCAAGATGGTGCGTCTGGACGAGTCTTCGACCAAGGCGACCTTCTTTGGTGACGAGAACCATCTGTATGTTCCCAAGGCATTCGCAACCGAGGTCATGGGTCTGACGGTCAGCGGCGAGACCTACAACCACTACGGCGTCGAGTACGTGGATATCCTCCCCTTGCTGGAGTCCTGCGGCAAGACTGTCATCCGTACCGACGATATGCTGGTGCTTGCGGACAAGGCGGTGGACGGGGACACCCTTCTGACCCTGTACCGCGGGCTTTACTGATCGAAAAGTGTATTTTACGTTTCACCAAAACAAGCCTAATCCGAATTACTTCGGGTTAGGCTTGTTTTAATGATTCGCTTCGATAATTCTACGTCAGCAAGCTGCCCGTGAAGTTCTGTCAGGAGGGTACTTCCTCGATCAGCACCACGGCGCTGCTGTACGCCTCTGCCAGCGTAATCGTGTAGCCTGCCTTTTTCAACTCGGAGCCCGAGACAGTGACCTCAAAGCGGCCTTCGGTGTCGGTCAGCTTGTAGGAGGCGGAATTCTTCAGGCCCTTCAGCTGAACGGTAAAGCTGCTGTCAGCCGCTTTCGCGGGGCGGAACACCTCGAAAAATCCCTTGCCACTTTGGGAATCGTAGAACTCCCAAGCCGTCCACTCGCTATCCGAGCGATTCCATTCGGACAGCAAATAGTAATCGTCGTCGTAGAAGCCCTTGATCTGCTCCCATTCGTCGACACAGGCCTTCGCGGTCTGCCAATCCAGCTCCGACGAGTTCAGATTGTATTCAAGTACGGGGAAGCTGCAGAAGGAGGAGCGCAGTCCATAGCGATCCACACGGTTGCAAGTAGCAGGTCCATCCACAACGGTACCGAAGTAGGGGAGCCAGGCGAACAGGGATGCGTTCATGCTCTGCTTGATATCATGCTCCGAATAGGCACTGTCGCTCTTATGGAGAGGCACTGCACGGCGCATGGTCTCCAGATCGTTACGACCGCCGCCCGCCGCGCAGGAGTCGATCATCATGTCGGGGAATCTGGCAATAATGCCGTCCAAAAACCAGAGGTAGCCCTGCACGTAGAGATTCTCGGTGATACCGATCTGCCCCGCGGGGTCGTTGGACTGCCACTCGGAGGCGGGAGAAGCAACACCGTAATCCTGGCGGTAGAGGTCGATGTCGCCCTCCTCCAGAATGGTA
>JAFULU010000088.1 GCA_017483125.1 Clostridia bacterium | reverse complement strand
TAAGGCCATCGGTCTGGTTATCCCCGAGCTGAACGGCAAGCTCATCGGTTCCGCTCAGCGCGTTCCCACCTGCACCGGCTCCACCACCATCCTGGTCGCCGTTGTCAAGGGCCAGAACGTCACCGTTGACAGCATCAACTCCGCTATGAAGGCTCAGGCTTCCGCTTCCTTCGGCTACAACGAGGATCAGATCGTTTCATCCGATATCATCGGTATCACCTACTGTTCTCTGTTCGACTCCACCCAGACCATGGTGGCTAAGATCGACGACGACACCTACCAGGTTCAGGTCGTTTCTTGGTACGACAACGAGAACTCCTACACCAGCCAGATGGTCCGCACCATTAAGTACTTTGCAGAGATCTAATTGATCTTGTGGTGCCGCACCATCAAGTACTTCGCTGAGATCTAATTTCGGTTCTCATAGAGAAATGCCCCGCTGTGGTTTTCCATGGCGGGGTTTTTCTGTGGCTGGCGGGAGGGCGGGAATCATGCAACCCACGGTTGAGTTCCTGTTGCCCGAGCGGTTATTGCGTAAATCTCAAAAATGGTGTATAATAAGCGCGTGGCCACAAAACACACGAAAGAGAGGCATTCACCATGACCATCGGTGAAAAGATCAAGCAGCTCCGCCAACAGAACGGCATTACCCAGGAAAAGCTGGCGGAATATCTGAATATTACCTATCAATCTATTTCTAAGTGGGAGAACAACAACGCTTTGCCCGACGTGACCCTCATTGTCCCTCTCGCCAATTTCTTTGGCGTCACCACCGACGAGCTGTTCGACCGCACTGCTTCAGCGCAGGAGTCCGAGGTCGAGGCGCTGTCCCGTCGGGATTACGATCTAGCGCACGTCCCGAACAAGGACACCATCCATGAGCGGATCACCCTTTGGCGGGAAGCGGTGCAGAAGTACCCCAAGGATTTCCGTTGCCTCAAATATTTGGCCTACGCCCTTTTTGCCACGCTGGACAAGAGTTTTGAGGAAGCCGAATATCAGCAGAACGCCCGTGAGCTGATCTCGGTCTGTGAGCGCATCCTGCGGGACTGTACCGATCAGGAGATCCGAGACTCCGCCATCCAGCTACTGGTATATACCTACTCATGGCGGTGGACGGATGTGGCAGACGAGGAAAAGGCGGTTCACTACGCGAAAATGGCGGGAAGCATCTACACCTGCCAAGAAAAGCTGTTGGAGTCCGCGCGGTTTACCGAGGAGGGAATCCGACACAACCGGGGCCATAAGCACCACAACAATCTGACCTACATGGACTTCCTCTGCGGCAATATCGTCCACGCCTCCGAGCCCCGTACCCATGAGGAAAGCATTTTCGCTTTGGAGACCGCCGTCAAATTGTGGGAGACGCTGATCTACGACGGCAATCTTCTCTTCTATCATGTCCGTGTGGGGTATTACTGCGTACAGCTGGCCAAGCATCACGCCGCACTGGGGCACGGGGAGGATGCTTTGACGTGGTTGGAAAAGGCTTGCGATCACGTGAAAGCATTTGACGGAATGCCCGCCGAAAAGAGCATTCCTTACACGAGTATCTTTACCTGTGAAGCCACCGCCTTGCGACATCCGCTGGATGGTTGCATGGAGGATCTGAAGCGGGATATTGGCGATCCCTGCTTTGACGGTATCCGACAGACCGCCGCATTCCAAGCGCTTTTGGAAAGACTGAATTGACCGTTCCCCGCTGTGGTTTTTCACGGCGGGGTTTTTCTGTGGAGTGGCGGGAGGGGAGACCCCTCCCCTCCGAAAGAATGAGCGTCGAGATCCCTTTTTGTCCTCCGAACAAAGTAAAGGGCATCTCTAATAACTCAACGTGCGGCGAGCGGCGAGAAGATTTTTCGTCGGCCCGCTTGCGGGCGCTAATCAAAAAACCGCGCGTATAGTTGATCCTATGCGAAGTTTTTTTGTAACGAATGACGGAAAAGATTCCGTCGATTCGCTGTGCGGGGAGTTTTTAGGGATGCCCTAAAATAAGCCCCGCCGTAATCTGCGGCGGGGCTTGATGGGAAACACGGATCATGAGCCTGCCTTGACCACCGTAAACTTCATGGAAGCGGCGGGGCCTGCGGGGGAGTCGATCATGTATTGGAGGACGTACTCACCTTCGGTGAGCGCCTCGCATTGGAGCTGGTTCAGCGTGACCTTTTTGGTGGTGTCCACGGTGTCCTTCCCCTCGGCGGGGGACATTTCCAGGGCAATTTCCCACGCGCACTCACCTACCACGGTAGCGGTGCCGTCGGCCTCCAGACGGTAGAGGCACCACTTATCGCCCATACCGAAGTAGCCGGGCTCCTTGCCCTTGATGGCGACGGTGATGAAGGTGTCGGCCTCGGTGAGGGTGGTCTGAACAAGGCTCATGGTGAAGGGGATCTTATCCGAGAAAATGGTCTGTCCGTCCATGATATAGGGGGGATCGGTGTCGGCGGTTGTCTTGTTTGCGGGGGCCGCGTCACAGCCGCTCATCAGGAGCAGAGCCGCGAGGGCGAGGGTCAGCAGGATCAGAAAACGCTTGTTCATAGAGACGCTCCTTTCGCAAAAATGGGGGATCTTCTTGTACAGTATAGCGCATTTTTATATCCTGACTGTGACGAATTTGTAAAAAAAACGAATCCCGTTCCTTGGCCCCCCTGCAAAAGGAAGCCAATAATGGGGCGGAACGAAACCAAGAAAAGCACTTGACAATCCCGCCCGTGTGTGCTATACTGAAGCCAATGACTCCGTGCCGCTCGTGATTTTCCATGACCGCCGCGGACCGTCGGGGACGCCGGTCCCTACAAATACTCCCTTCCCCAAGGAGGCCCCCTATGTCCACCCCCGCCATCACCCCCGCCGCCTACAAGGACCGCCCCGCCCTGCAAATCACCACCAAGACCCTCACCGCCCTCATCCTCCCCGAGGACGGTGGCAAGCTGGCCTCGGTCAAGTCCAACCGCGACGGCTTTGAATTCTTGTGCCAAAACCCCGCTCCCACCTATGCCCGCCTGGCCTACGACGGCTCCTACGTGGAGTCCGAGTGCGCCTCCTGGGACGATATGTTCCCCACCATCGACCCCTATACCCCCGCGGCGGGAGAGTACGCGGGAGTGACCTACCCCGACCACGGGGAGGTCTGCCGCCTGCCCATGACCGTGACCTATGAGGGGGAGAGCGCGGTGCTGTCCTGTACCTCCCGCCTGTTCGCGGTGGACTTTGAAAAGCGGGTCACCGCCGAGCCCGACGGCGCCCTGGCCTTGACCTATACCCTCCGCAACCACGGCCGCGAGGACTTCCCCTACATCTGGGCCGCTCACTGCATGATGCGGGGCACCGACGATCTGCGGGTGGAGACCCCCTACCCCGCAGACGCCCCCACCGCCTATATGTTCGGCCCCGAGGGGCGGGAGACCTTCCCCCGCGACCGTCTCATGGGCTACGCTCCCGGGCGCGGCGCGGCGTACAAGTTCTACTTCACCGAACCCACGAACGGCGGCTTCCTTCGCGCGGTCTACACCGAGTCGGGCCACTCATTCGAGATGGACTACCGCGACTCCGCCGCCGCCATCCCCTACGTGGGGCTGTGGCTCAACAACGGCTCCTTCAAGGACTACTACAACATCGCCCTGGAGTGCGCCTCCGCCCCCTACGATGCTCCCCACAAGGCCCTGGAGCGGGGCTACTGCTCGGTCCTGCCCGCGGGGGAGACCCTGACCTTTACGGTACGGGTGCGGGTGGAGTGAATCAGCGGGGTTAGCCCTCTCCGTCGGCTGTGCCGCCACCTCTCCCAAGGGGAGAGGCTTGCAAGCGGTAAGCCCTTTGGAGCAGTATCCGCAACAACCATAACGAAAAAGGACTGTCCATAGCGGGCAGTCCTTTTCAGTTACAGTCGTTTGTCAAAGTCTTATCCAAACCAGTCCTCCAGCACCTCCAGGAGCTTGAAGCGCACCTTGTACTTGGTCTTCTCCGTCTCGGTGATGATGCCGTACTGGTCCTTGGTTAGCCCCACCTGAATGAAGGCGTCCTCGTTGTCGGATTTGGCGGTGGCCGCCGACAGGCAGAGGGGCGGGAAGAGACAGCACCACCAGTTCTGCCCCTCTCCCTCTCCGATGAGGACGCGGAGGGAGACGTAGGTCCCCGCAGGGAAGGCGCAGGACTCGTAGGTGCGGGTGGGGTAGTCCTCTTTCCCCAGGAGTACCGTCACGGGGTAGTCGTACCCCTCGGACTGCACAACAGAGAGAGCGGCGGCCTCCAGCTCGGCCAGGTGGGCGGTCAGCACCTCGATGGCTTCGGCTTGGGTGGTACAGCCCCCCACCAGAGGGGCGGCGGCCTCCAGCACTCCGTCCCGCACCATGAGCTTGAGGGCCTGATCCTCCTCGGTGTCGGAGTTGGCCAGGACGTGGAGCCGCACCACCGTGTCGTAAATGTCCCGCTCGCCGTGGACGGGCAGGAAGCTGAGGGCCATCATGGCAATGAGCAGGATCACGATGGCTACGTAAAAGCGTTTGGGCATAGAAAAAACCTCCTTGTGTGATGGGGTTAGCATGACCACACGCGGGGAGGTTTATTCAATGATCTTCAATTTGTTTTTGGGGATGTGTAGGGCGGGGGCTTGCTCCCGCCGCGACGTAAAGCATATGATCCATCAAAGTACGGCGGTAACGGCCTCAGCGATCATCTCCACGACCGCCTCGATCCCGCCCTCACAGCTCACGGTACACCCCGCGGCCTTGATATGCCCGCCGCCGCCGAACTCGGCGCAGACAGCGGCCACGTCCACCTCACAGGAGGAGCGCATGGATACACGGTAGACTCCCTCGGCCTTGGGCTGGCGGATGGCGACGGCCACCTGAACTCCTTGGAGTCCGCGGGCCACGTCCACCAGAGTCCCCAGATGCTCGTCGGTGAAGCCGTACTGCTCCATGACCGCATAGGGCATATCCACGATGCCCAGCCTGCCGTCGGCGTAGAGCTTCAGACGGTCAAAGCCCACCTTCTCGGCTTGCAGGAGCTTGTAGGACTTCACCCCAAAGAGGCGGTGGTTGAGATCCGCGGAATCAAAGCCCGCCTCCAGAAGGGCGGCGGCGGCGCGGTGGGTCTCGGGGGAGGCGTTGCTGTAGCGGAAGCAGCCCGTGTCCGAGCTGACGGCGGCGTACAGAAGGCGGTCCACCCCCTCGGGGATGGCGGTGAGACGGCCCATCCTCATCAGCTCACGGGACAGGCGGTAGATCAGCTCTCCCGCAGAGGAGGCCGAGCCGTCGATGTAGCCGTCGGCGTACATCTCGCCTTTCGCGTGGTGGTCGATCATGAGGTCGAATTTGCCCTCGTAGTCGGGGTACAGCACCCCCGCCTGGGCAGGGGAGGCGGTGTCCACCGAAATGATTTGGGTGGGGACAAAATCGGCAGGGAGATTCTCCTTCAGGACACTATCCTGCATCCCCTCGGTGAGGAAGCGTAGCCGCTCGGGGATCTCGTCCTCACAGACACAGAGGGCGGTACAGCCCATGGCCTCCAGAATGAGCTTCAAGCCAAAGCCCGCGCCGATGGCGTCCCCGTCGGGGTGACGGTGGAAGAGGATGAGGGTGGGCAAGCCCGCAGGCAGACGGGTGGCGGTATCGGTCAGGGTGAGATTCTGATACATGGCGGATCAGTCCTCGTCCTCGTCCAAGAGATCGTCCAGAGCGGAGGTCTCGGCGGTCTCCTCGGGAGCGTCCTCGGTGTAGGTGAAGCCGCTGATGATCTTCTCGATCCTGGCGCCGTAGGCGATGGAGGTGTCCTCCACGAAGGTCAGCTCGGGGGTGATGCGGAGGTTCAGGCTCTTGGCCAGCTGACCCCGGATATAGGGGGCGGAGGACTCCAGACCCTTCTTCACGGTCTTCTTGTCCCCCTGCATATGGGAATAAAAGATCTTGGCGTACTTCAGGTCGGGGGTGACCTCCACGCCGGTGACGCTGACGAAGGCCTCGCTGACGCGGGGATCCTTGACGGTACGGATGATCTGGGCCGCTTCCTTGAACATTTCTTCATTAATGCGGCTCTGACGGTATTTGGCCATGGTATGCTCCTTTTCGTGAATTCAGTAGATCTGGTTGGTATTTCAAATTGGGGTTTGTCGGTGTGCTATCTTCGCTAAACTGCAAATTCACCTCGACGAAAAGTGTATCCACACTTCGCCGCGCTTTTCATTCGCCTCGATCCGCCCGCCGTACTCGGTGTAGCCATCATAGAACTCCTTGTGGGCGTGGTATTCCTCGGCGGTGAGGATCATGGCACCGTCGCGGCTGCGGTGGTATTCGCCGGTTTCCCGTCGGTATGCCTCGGAGTAGGGGTCTATGGGGGACAGACCGAAATACTGCCCGATAGAGTCCTTGACACGCTCGTCAAAGCCGCCGTAGACCCATTGATCCAACCGCTCTGCGATGGCGGCCTTACCGCCGACAAAGTAGGGCTCATAGGCCTCCAGTACCTGCTCCACCCCTGCACGGGTGTCCTCTTCAGTCACACCCAACTCCATGGGGAAGGCCAGCAGGGACTCAAAATCGTACTGCGCCATGACGGTATGAGTGAACCAGCCGTCACAGCCGCCGAGATCGGCAAATTGAGCCCCCAGAACAAATCCCTTTTTCATGTCAGGGGTACGGAGGACGAAACGGGTAATGCCGTCGGGGGCATCTAGAAAGTATTCGTTGGATCGACCCTTGACCTTGGCAAAGCCCCGTTCCAGGAGAGCACTCTTGATGATGGCTTGAAATTCGGATCTGGTCATTGTCTGTTTCCTTTCTTTGGGGCAAGCTTCTGCCCTTCCCCCAAGCCCCCATCCCTTCCAAGAACTTTACATAGGGGGAATATGAAACTGGTGAATCTCAAAAACTTTCAAAGAGTGAATACGTTTATCGTTTATCATGTTATTTCTTTTTTGAAAGTTCTTGAAAGGGGTCTGGGGGAAACTTCTTTCAAGAAGTTTCCCCCAGGCGTTCTCCTCGTTCTTACTGAGCAGCGTCCACGATTGCGGCGAACTTAGCGGCAACCAGGGAGGCACCGCCAATGAGGCCGCCGTCCACGTTGGGCTTGGACAGAAGCTCTGCGGCGTTCTTCTCGTTCATGGAGCCGCCGTACTGAACCACAGTCGCCTCGGCGATCTCGGCACCGAACATCTCGGCCACGGCGGCGCGGACGTAGCCGTTGCCCTCGTCAGCCTGGTCGGCGGTAGCGGTCACACCGGTACCGATGGCCCAGACGGGCTCGTAGGCGATGATGACGTTCTTCATCTGCTCGGCAGTGACGTTGGTGAGAGCCATCTTGGTCTGGAACTTGAGCAGGGTCTCGGTGTAGCCCAGCTCTCTCTGCTCCAGGGTCTCGCCCACGCAAACGATGGCCTTCAGGCCGGCGTTCAGAGCGGCCAGGGTGCGGAGGTTGACGGTCTGGTCGGTCTCGGCGAAGTACTGTCTTCTCTCGGAGTGACCGATCACCACGTACTCCACGCCAGCCTCCACCAGCATCTCGGCAGAGATCTCACCGGTGTAAGCGCCTGAGGCCTTGAAGTGGACGTTCTCGGCACCGATCTTGATGTTAGAGCCGGCGGTAGCCTCGATAGCGGCGGGAATGTCGATGGCGGGCACGCAGAGGACCACGTCACAGTTGTCCTTACCGGCTACCAGGGGCTTCATCTCCTCAATCAGAGCCTTGGCGGCGGCGGGAGTCTTGTTCATCTTCCAGTTACCTGCGATTACGTATCTTCTCATGGTATTCAATTTCCTTTCGGTTTTGATTCAGTTTCGTTTCTGTTCCAGCATCCAGGCCAGAACCTCGGGATCGTCGTAGACGTAGACCCAGCAGTTATGACCCACGCCGGGGTAGATTGTCAGCTTGGCGTCACCGCCTCGGGCATTGATCCCCTCCACCATCCGCACGCTTTCTTCGAAGGAGATGGCGGTGTCCTGATCGCCGTGGAAGGCCCACAGAGGGGTCCTTGCCAGCTTGTAGGTCAGCCAGACGATACCGGCACCGCAAACGGGGAGCAGAGCGGCGAAGCGCTCGGGGTTGGTCTGACCCCACAGGTAGGTACCCGTGCCGCCGTTGGACAGGCCCGTCAGGTAGACCCGCTTGGGATCCACGGGCAGAGTGGCCATGAGGTGATCCAGAAGGCGGTTCAGGGACTCGATGTAGGCACCCCAGAAGTCTCCCTCGGGAAGCTGGGGGCTGACGAGGATGAAGGGGTAGTCACGCCCCTGCTCGGCGTGCATGGGGTAGCCGTGAATGGCGACACGGTCCAGCTCGGTGGTGCCGTTACCGCACTCGCCCGAGCCGTGGAGGAAGATCACCAGCGGATAGCTTCCGTTGGGATCGTAATCCTTGGGCAGGGCTTGCAGATAGCCCCAATGCATCCCCGTTTCGGGGACGGTGTAAGACTCGCGTGTGTTCATACCTTCACCTCGTATTCTTTATTTTGCTATCGCGCCCCACGGAGAGGCTGATCAGCCTTTGGTCTTGCGCATACAGCCTCCAAAGGGGACGTAGGGCTTGTCAAGACCTTTTTGAAAGGTTTTGAGGGGGAGCTTTTCTCAAAAGCTCCCCTTCGCGTTCTCCCGTTCTTACTCCTTGTCCATCAGGCAAGCGATGCCGGGAAGCTCCAGGCCCTCGAGGAACTCGAGAGAAGCGCCGCCACCGGTGGAGATGTGGGTGATGCGATCGGCGTAGCCCAGCTGCTCGCAAGCGGCGGCGGAGTCGCCACCACCGACGATGGAGATGCAGTCGGAGTCAGCCAGAGCCTCGGCCACGGAGATGGTACCCTTGGCCAGAGTGGGGTTCTCGAACACGCCCATGGGGCCGTTCCAGACAACGGTCTTGGCGGACTTCACAGCCTCGGCGTAGAGAGCCATGGTCTCGGTACCGATGTCCATACCCTCCTTGTCGGCGGGGATAGCGGAGGCGGGAACCACCTCAACGTCGATGGGAGCGTCGATGGGATTGGGGAACTCAGCGGCAACGGTCACGTCCACGGGCAGGAGGAGCTTGACGCCGTTGGCCTCGGCCTTGGCCATCATCTCCTTGCAGTAGTCGATCTTGGACTCATCCAGCAGGGACTTACCAACCTCGTAGCCGCGGGCAGCCTGGAAGGTGTAGGCCATACCGCCGCCGATGATGAGGGTGTCGACCTTACCCAGGAGGTTGTTGATGACGTTCAGCTTGTCGGAGACCTTTGCGCCGCCGAGGATGGCCACGAAGGGACGGACGGGATCGGACAGAGCCTTACCCATGACCGAGATCTCCTTCTGGATCAGGTAGCCGCAGACAGCGGGCAGACCTGCGTGCTGAACCACACCTGCGGTGGAGGCGTGAGCGCGGTGAGCGGTACCGAAAGCGTCGTTGACGAAGATCTCAGCGAAGGAAGCCAGAGCCTTGGAGAACTCGGGATCGTTCTTGGACTCGCCTGCGGTGAAGCGGGTGTTCTGGAGCAGAACGATGTCGCCGGGCTTCATAGCGGCGACCTTGGCCTGAGCGTCGGGACCCACGGTGTCGTTTGCGAAGACAACGCCGCCGCCCAGCAGCTCGTTGAGCTTATCGGCGACAACCTGCAGGGAGAACTTCTTGACGTCGCCCTTTGCCTTCTCCAGAGCGGCGGCGGTAGCGGCCTCCTGCTCATCGGCGGGCAGCTTTTCGATCTTAGCGATCTCCTTCTTGTCCAACTTCAGCTTGGCGTCAAAGACGTTGTGGGGCTTACCCATGTGGGAGCACAGGATCACCATAGCGCCCTGATCGCGCAGGTACTTGATGGTGGGCAGAGCCTCAACGATGCGCTTGTCACTGGTGATGACGCCGTCCTTGAGGGGCACGTTGAAGTCGCAGCGGACGAGAACCTTCTTGCCGGCAACCGCGATGTCTTCGATGGTCTTCTTGTTGTAAGTCATGGATGTATCCACCTTTCTTTTGCGGTACCCCCACCCCGCGAGGCGGGCATGGAAGTCCAAAATTCTTCACCATATACTATACCACATTTTCCCGTATTTATCAAGGGGTTATGGAGATTTTTTCCGATTCTCACAAAAAAACATACCCCGACGGGCGGGGTATGTTGAAATTGATAATCAGGAACGCTTGCGCAGAGCAACACCCGCGGCGGCGGCCATCATCAGAACGACCGCGCTCATACCCACGGCGGAGCGGCACCCGGAGGACTTGGGGGGCTCGGTCTCGGGAGCGGAGGTCACGGGATCCGTGGGAGCCTCGGTGGCGTCCTCGGTGGGAGCCTCGGTAGCCTCCTCGGTGGGGGCATCGGTAGGCGCCTCGGTGGGCGCCTCGGTCTCGTCAACGCCCAGATAGTCGTAGCCGTAATTGACAGCCTCGTCGATGGTGCGGAAGAAGCCCATGTAGCAGATGTCCCACTCGTTGTAGTCGGGATCGTTCAGGGAGAAGCCGGGCACCACCTGGTGGATGCGTCCGCTCCAGAGGTTGGTCAGATCGATCACCACAATGATATACTCGTCGTCGCCAATGTCCACGATGTCGCCGTCCCCCGTATGGGCATTCCAGGTCAGTCTGGCACTTCCCGAGGGCACCAGCTCGTCACCGGCGCAGTAGAAGAAGTGTCCGCCGTCATTGAGGTAATTCCGAAGGAGCATGGTAAAGACGGGGAAGTCCGCGCCGTCGTAGGACATGGAATTGGGGATGACCCAGCGGAATTCGCAGGTGCTTTCGGAGGCCAGGCAATGGTAGGCGTTGTCGCCCATGGGGGAGAGGACCATGTTGGACTCGCCCGCGGTCTTGGATACGAGCTCGCTGTTCCACAGCATGGCGGGCGTACCCTCGGGGACCGTGGAGGGATCCGCGATGTCGGCGATGACCAGATTGTTGGCCTCGGGCTCAAGGGAATCCGCGCCTTGGGGAACCGTCGCGCTGTCCTTGGAGGTGCCCGACTGGGTGATGGTCAGATCCCCCGCGCCGTTACGCACCCCCGTATAGAGGGTCACGCCCACGTAGAAGTCGCCGTTTTTGTTCAAGGAATCCAGATGGGCGTTGACGTCGGCCAGCCCCGCCACGGTCACGCCGTTGATCGAGATGGCGTAGTCCGTCCCGTCGTAGGTCACCTCCAGCTCGAACAGCTCGCGGCCCTCCTCGTCCTTGACGGATTCAATGTCGCTCTTGCCCTTCGAGGCGAAGGCGGTGGTGTTGGAAACGTGGCTGTACACGTCTCCGGTCAGGGGATACATCAGACCGATCCAGCCCTGGCCGTACTTGGTGGAGCCGGGGTTGAGGTTCTGGGAGTCCCAGATGGAGAAGGCCAGCCAGTGGTCGGCGCCGTTGTCCCCCGCGTAGGAGTAGTTATCCACGCGGAACTGCATGTAAAAGCCGTCCTGCAGGCAGATCTTGTCGATGGTCTGGATGGTGTAGAAGGGGGTGCAGTCCTTCCAGGAGGGGGCCAGGATGGAGAAGCCATCGTCGGTGTATTCGTAGCCGGGGCAGGGAGCGACTACCTTTTCGGAGCCGTCCTCGTTGGGGATATAGCTGCTGGGGGTACGGTACACCGTCCAGTCGCCCCGGATATCGGCGGCACCCACAGCGGTGAACAGGCCCGTCATGAGAGACAGCACCGTGACAGCACAGCAAAGCAGAGCCGAAAATCTTTTTGCTTTCATGTGAATTACTCCTTTCGCGTAAGGGGGTACGGCTTTGTTCAACCGAGCCGTATCCCGCATAAGAACATTATAATGGAAGACGGGCTTCTTGTCAATGGACACCATGATTAAAAGTGGGGATCTTTTTTTGTATACAACGCCTCTTCGGGCCAAAGCGGGGCAAGGGAACGTCGGTTTTTCGCCGTTTTTCGGGGAAAGTCCTTGACATTTTCGCGGGGTAGGGGTACAATATACCCAACGGAATCCTTCTCCTCTGCGGGATACACGGGGGGAAGCCTTTCTGTGTAAAAATGGTTAGACGGTTGCAAAATGCTTCAAATTTGGGTTTATCGGGCAGTTTGATAGCATACCCCTGTCTACCCCTCATCCGTCGCCCGCCGCACTTGCTGGGCGACACCTTCCCCCGAGGGGGAAGGCT
>JAFULU010000087.1 GCA_017483125.1 Clostridia bacterium | reverse complement strand
GTTGGCGGACCGTCGAGGACGCCGGTCCCTACAATTGTGATTTCAAACCTACCGCCAAACCCAAATTTGAAGTATTTCCTATTGATTGCCTTATCCCCGATAAGGAAGAAAGGAGCAACCGTGACCCATACCGTGAGCCAAAACACCCGTCTGCGGCTGGGCTACGGTCTCGCCGCTCTCCTGCTCCTCGTGGCCGAGGTGCTGATCGCCCTCTTCGTCCGCGACCGCTTCATCCGCCCCTACGGCGGTGATATACTGGTGACTCTGCTGATCTGCTGTGTCATCCGCGTGATCCTGCCCCGGGGCTACCGCCTGCCCATCGGGGGCGGGGTGCTGCTCTTCGCTATTCTGGTGGAGGTCGGGCAGTATTTCGGGCTGGTCTACCTGTTGGGGCTGGGGCATATTGAGTTTTTCCGGATCCTCATCGGGACGGGGTTTTCGTGGTGGAATATGGTGTGCTACGGGGCGGGGTGTGTGCTGTTCGTGGCGGTGGATGCGGCCGTGGTGAGGCTTTCACGTGAATAAAGAATGTGGGAGTGCCTGTGACACGAATGTATTTGAAAAATCGAAATTATAAAGGAGTATGTGATGGAACGTATCATTGATATTTTCATGTGTCCAAAGTGCGGATGCAGTATAAAAGCTGACTTACTGTGTAAACATTGCGGAACGCAGTATTCACAGAAACACGGTGTATATAACCTTATTTCATTTGATCTTTCCTCTGAACAGGAATATTTGTATATAGGAGAGTTGGAGGATGATCTGAATTCCATATTGGGAGAAAGCTATTTGTCCCGCAGTTTTTCTGCCGAATCAGAGCAGGCACGAGATTATGAGGAGCGAGAGATTGAGGCGTCGGATCATTACTATTCCTTGTTTAACGAGGAAACCAAATTGGCCTTTGCAAAGCAGGATGAGTATATGAGACAGATCGTTGCATCTCTGTCCGGTATCGTATGCGACCTAGCAACGGGTGGCGGTTCCATGCTTCAAATGATCTTGGATTCCCAAAATCCACATATCTCGGACATTGTTTGCACGGATATTAACGAGTTGGAATTGATATGTACAAGGTATCGGCGAAACGGTTTCCGAAACCATGTCCATTATGTGGCGACCGACGGAAGATATATGTCCTTCAAGAATAATACCTTTGATTACATCACCTCCTTTGCGGGGTTCGGGAATATTCCCGATGCCGACAAGGTTGCCGCCGAAATATACCGCATTTTAAAGCCAGGTGGGAAGATTTTGATAAAGGGTTCTTATATTGCAAAAGAAAGCCGTAGCTTTGAGCTGGCCAAAAGCGTCGGAGTCGAGCGCGGTGTGGTGGAAGAATTTTTGATGGATGACTTGCAAACTGCGGGGTTTGTGAATATTCATTCTACTGTGGTGGCCGAGGCTGTGTGGGCGGAAAATCCGTATGACTTGATTCCTGCTACCGGTGATACACAGAGATTTTGCATCATTGAAGCAAGCAAAGCATAACATAATATGGGAGCGTAGACGATGGTTTGCGCTTCTTTTGCATGTAATAGAAGACCAAAAATGAAATGCAGAACAATCACAATTGACTTTAGACAAAAATAAACTTCCGAAAACGGAAAATATTATTCCAAAACCTATTGACAAATCCCCCGACATGGTGTATAATGGTGCCAATGAAACAACCGCCGTCCGAAACAGGAACGGCCGCTACGGAGGAATTACTATGGCAACCAAATCCAAGAAGCCCATCACCCCCCTGGTCACCTTTGACGCCGACCGCGAGGAGAAGCGCAAGGCCCTCAAGACCGCCATGAAGCAGATCGAGAAGGACTTCGGCGAGGGCTCCATCATGAAGCTGGGCGACAACGCCCGCATGGCTGTGCAGGCTGTCCACACGGGCTCTCTGTCTCTGGACATGGCCCTGGGTATCGGCGGTGTTCCCCGCGGCCGTATCATTGAGATCTTCGGGCCTGAGTCCTCGGGTAAGACCACCGTGGCCCTCCACATTGCCGCCGAGGTGCAGAAGGCCGGCGGTGAGGCCGCCTTCATCGACGCTGAGCACGCTCTGGATCCCGTGTATGCCAAGGCTCTGGGCGTGGATATCGACAACCTGCTGGTGTCCCAGCCCGACTGCGGTGAGGACGCCCTCTCCATCTGCGAGTCCCTGGTGCGTTCGGGCGCCGTGGACGTGGTGGTGGTGGACTCGGTGGCCGCTCTGGTGCCCCGTCAGGAGATCGAGGGCGACATGGGTGCCGCCACCGTGGGTATGCAGGCCCGCCTCATGTCCCAGGCCATGCGTAAGCTTTCGGCCGTCATCTCCAAGAGCCAGGCCGTGGTCATCTTCATCAACCAGCTCCGCGAGAAGGTGGGTGTCATGTACGGCAACCCCGAGACCACCCCCGGCGGCCGCGCCTTGAAGTTCTACTCCTCGGTCCGCATCGACGTCCGCCGCACCGAGCAGCTCAAGCAGGGCAACGAGATCTACGGTAACCACGTCCGCTGTAAGATCGTCAAGAACAAGGTGGCTCCTCCCTTCAAGGTGGCCGAGTTCGACATCATCTACGGTCAGGGCATTTCCCGCTCCAGCGAGATCCTGGACTTCGCCATCAATCTGGACATCATCAAGAAGAGCGGCTCCTGGTTCTCCTACAACGGCGAGCGTCTGGGTCAGGGTAAGGACACCGTCCGCAAGCTGGTGGAGTCCGACCCCGCCTTCATGGCCGAGCTGGAGGAGAAGGTCCGCGCCGCCTCCGCCGAGACTGACCTCCTGGCCGCCGGTGAGTTTGAACTGGAGGACGACGAGGACGAGGACGATTTCGAGATCCGTACCCTGGGTGACCTGAGCGAGGACGACGAGTAATGGCACCCCGCTATCGGGATCCCGACGATTTTGACATACCCGAGACTCACGGGGGGGAGGCAGGACCTCGCCCCCTGAAGTCGCGCCGCCTGGTGGATATGATGGAGCCTTCCTCCAAGGGGAAGGGAAGGGAGAAGCAGGAGTCCGCGGCATCTGTTTGCCGCGAGAGAACTTCTCACCTACCGTCGGCAACTGAACCGCGCTCTCCCCGTCAAGCCGAGACGGATTTCACCACACCCAAGGCTACCGTGCCCGAGCGATCCGTGTCCAAGCGATCCCCTTCGGTGAAAACGGGTTCCCCGAAAACCGCCGAAAAAGCCCCCGACAAGCCATCCGCCCCCGACCTGCCTCCCGACACCCGCGCCGTCCTGTCCGTTACCCCCGCGGGGGAGGGCGAGACGGTAACCGTGGTGCTGGCCCTCCCCGACCCCGAGGGGAAGAAGGCACAGCGGGTCAGCTTCCACCTGCTGGTGGAGCAGTATGCCGAGTTGGGGGTCAAGACGGGGGAGATCACCCCCGAGTACGCCGATACCCTGCTGGACGCGGGGAAGCTCTGCGGGGCCATCCGCCGCGGCATTGCCATGCTGGGCTACGGGGATCAGTCCGCCCGCCGTCTGGCTTACAAGCTCACCGCCAAGGGTGTGGACCGCGACGTCGCTACCCGCGCCGTGGCCTACCTCACCGAGCGGGGCTACATCCGTGAGGAGAGCACCGCCACCCTCCGCGCCCGTCAAAGCGTGGGCAAGGGCTGGGGAGAGCGGCGCATCCGCGAGGATCTCATGGCCCACGGCTTCACCCGTGAGGCGGTGGAGGAGGCCATGGAGGAGATCTCCGACACCGACTGGGAGGAGAACTGCGCCGCCGTCATCCGCAAAAAGTACGGTGAGATCCCCGAGGACAGAGGGGAGCGGCAGAAGCTCATCGCGTCCATGATGCGGCAGGGCTACGATGCCGACACGGTCAAGGAGGCCATGCGGATAATTCTGCGGGAAAACTGACGGTTGTCCGTGATTTACAACAAAAATTCACGAATTGTGCGTATGTACGCCACATTTGGATGGTATACTGGTGGCAGTACGATAAGGAAGGTACTTCCTATGAACATTCATCTCCCTCATACCGCCATAAAGAGGGGCGCTTGTCTGCTTCTGACAGCCGCCCTCCTGTCCCTGTGCCTGTTGAGCTTTGCCGCCTGCTCGGATGAGGTCTACGATCCTACACAGGGCACCCTGATCCTCAACGAGGGGACGGGCAACGGCACGGGCGGCGGGAACCTGGAGATCCCCACCGAGCCCCCCACGGGAAGTGTGATCGAGATCCCCAACGCCGATCCCTTTGAGAATTCCCCCCACGTCCTCCGCGCGGATTTTCTCAACACGGGCAACTCCGATGCCATTCTGATCCGCATGGATGACGCCGTGATCCTCGTGGACACGGGGGAGGCCGACGACTACCCTGCCATCAGCCGCAAGCTCACCGAGTACGGCATTACGACCATCGACTACCTCATCATCTCCCACTACGACAACGATCACATCGGCACCATGTCCCAGATCCTTCAGCACTATACTGTGAAGAATCTGTATATGCCCGATTACGTCCGTGATTCCTCCCTGTACCGCCGCATGATGTCCATGCTGGATGTCACCGAGGGAGTGAAGGTCCACCGCCCCACCGAGGACGTCCGCATTGACCTCCCCTACGGCAGCCTGTGGATCAACCCCACGAGGCTCTATGAGCCCGGTGTGACCCTTGGCTCGGATGACGCCCATGCCCTGGAGGAGAACAACTATTCCCTCATCACCTCGGTTTATTTCGGTGACATTTCCATGCTTCTGGCAGGCGACGCCGAGCAGGACCGCATCACCGAGTTCATGGAAACGGATGGACTTGATCTGTCCTACGACGTCATCAAGATCCCCCACCACGGCGGCTACGATAAGGCCCTGGGCAATCTTCTCCGCGAGAACACGGGCCTGCGCTACTGCATGGTCCATGCGGGAGACAAGTCTTTGGTGGAGGCCTCCCTCGTCACCGCCATGCGTACCTCAGGTGCCGCGGCCAAGTTCACCTACGACGGGGATATTGCCTTTGCCACTGACGGGACGAGTATGACCGTCAACCAGAATTGAAAACAAACGGCTGCCGCTTTCGGAAAACGGTAGCCGTTTTTCAAAATCCAACCATAGTCCAACCACAGGTTGGGAGAAATTTGACCGCATCAAACAAACGCGTTATTGATTTTCTGCCGCAAGTGTGGTATCCTGATGGCGTAGCTACAATACCGAGTGAAAGAAAGGAAATACCATGAAGCAAACGTTAAACGAAAACATTGCCGCTCTCCGCAAGGAAAAGGGCATGACCCAGGAGGAACTGGCGGCGAAGCTGGGGGTATCGGGTCAGGCGGTGTCCAAATGGGAGTCGGGGACGTGCTGTCCCGATATCGGGCTTCTGCCCGAGCTGGCGGACATTTTCGGGGTCTCGCTGGATGCGCTGATGGGGCGGGAGACACCTCCGACGTATCCTTCTCCCCCGGAGGAATTTGAGGCTATGTTCCAGGGTGTAGGCGATCTGCCTCGGGAGGAGGCGTACGACGCGATCCTGCGGACGGCGTTCACCATTCATGTGGGACTGTTTGCAGCCGAGATGAAGATGCCCTATCGATCCGAGACCGTAGCCCGCGCCGTGGCGGGGGAGTGGGGGCTGTCCTCCATCAGCGTACCCGCCATTACCACCCGTATGTACCGTGACGCCGTATTTTTCGCGGCGAACCGTCCCCACGGCTCCACCTGGATGCGCCCCGAAGAGGTGCAAGACCTGCGGCAGCTGCTGGCTGATCTCGCGGAAGGGGAGAATCTGGCGGTGCTGTTGGCTCTGCACCGCTTGACCGGATTCACCGACGAGACCACAACGGTGGACGCGATCGCGCGGGAGAGCGGACTGCCCGAGGAGCTTGTCCAGCGCGCGCTGGACGGGGGACTCCGGCCCCTGGTTACGGCCACCCGCGACGGTCAGACGAATTTCTGGAACATCCGCGGAAAGGATCGCGATCTAATCCCCGTGCTCTCCCTCCTGCAACGGTTCTGAATCAAAAAGGTGTGTCCGCATGATGGAACACTCCTTTTGGGGGAAAGTGAATTAGTTTCTGACCGCATACAAGTTGATATCCCACGCCGGCACCCCCGCCATGCGTCGCAGGTACAGCTTATAGTCGGGATTCAGCTCCCGCACCAGAAGGGGCAGACGGAACAGATCCGCGGAGCGGTGGTAGGCCGACACCAGCAGGGCGGGAGCATCCCGCGCAATGATGGCGCGGCTCCCCAGCAGAGCCTCGGTCTCGGCCCCCTCCACGTCGTATTTGATATAGTCTATGTGTGCACTCCCGCCAAATATCTCCTCCGTAGCTGTGTCAAGGGCGGTTACGGGCACCTCGGCGGTCTTGCCGAAGTAGGGGTTGTCGGCGGTGGAGGGGAGGATGTTGCCCTTTGCCTCGGCGGGCGCGTTGGTGAGGCCCGCGTTGCGGTTGCCGCTTCCGTGGAAGGTTAGGGTGGCGGTGTGACTCCACGCCCCCGCTTGTAGGGGATGGACGGTGAGGCTGTCCCCCGACTCCCCCAGAGCCGCGGCGTACTCGGCGAGCTTGCGGAAATTGCGGCGGTCGGGCTCCAGGGCGATGACCTCCCGCAGAGCGGGGGCGTACTGCCGCAGGTCGCGGATGCTGTCCCCGTTGTAGGCCCCCAGATCGGCGGCGGTGACAAACCCCTCGGCGCGGAGTATGTGGCGGTAGGCGTAGGCAGGCTCCGACTCGGTGGCGCGGAGGATATCCATGCGGCCCGTCAGCTTGTACTTGATGATGCCGTCGTACACGCGGCGGGACTCCTCATCAGCAAAGAGGGAACGGGCGGCGGCGATCTCGTCCAAATGGGTCGCGTAGAACTCGGCGTTGAACAGCTCGGTACCGCAAACGGGCACGTCGGGGATATACAGCTCGCACGCCGAGGCCACCCGCCCGATGGTCTCCAGCACCTCGGGGCGGGAGGAGGCGAAAGAAAGAAGGACGATCATGTTCTCCGCCCCGTACTTTTCACAGGCCTGTGAGAAGGACAGCACCACCTTGCCGTGGAAGCTATGGCCGCGGACGAAGCCGTCGCTGGCGAAAAAATCCGCCACGGGGATGCCGTAGGCCTCGCACACAGTGAGGATCTTGTCCGCGCCGTTACCCATGCCGTAGAGGAGGATGGGACGGCCACTGTCGGAGGCGGTCTTGAGGGTTTGCCAGAGGTCGGTCATGCTGGGCTCCTTTTCTTTCAAATTTGGGTTTATCGGGGAGGTGGATAACCGTGCCGATACCAATGGGGAAGGGGCCCCATGGGGGTGCCCTCTATGCTCCCCACTATCAAATCTCTTGGCCTATCAATGCCCTTTTTGAAAGTTTTCGGGGTCAAGCCCCTTTTTCAAAAGGGGCTTGCGGGGGTCAGGGGCAGAGCCCCTCGTTCCCCATAAACTGCAATTTATTCGCCAAAGTTCTTGACAATCGTCGGTTTTCGGTGTACAATAAGAGCAACGAAATCAACCCGAAAGGAATCTTTACTATGGACTGCTTATTCTGCAAGATCATCGCGGGGGACATCCCCTCCACCAAGGTGTACGAGGACGACATGGTCTACGCCTTCCGCGACATCGCTCCCATGGCACCCACCCACATCCTCATCGTTCCCAAGGCTCACATGGCCTCGGCCGACGAGGTGACCGCCGAGAACAGCGGCTACGTGGCGCGGATTTTTGAGGTCATTCCCAAGATCGCCGCCGCCGAGGGACTGACGGGCGGCTACCGCGTCATCACCAACTGCGGCGAGGACGGCTGCCAGAGCGTCAAGCACCTCCACTTCCACCTGCTGGGCGGTAAGAAGCTGCCCGACCAGATGGCGTAAGCGTTACAGCAAACCAAAAAAGGAGAACGGTTTCCCGCATGGGGATCGCTCTCCCTTTTTTGTTGGCTTCGGGGGATTACTCCCGACAGAAGACCTCTTCCAGATCTCCGTCCACAAAACCCGCGGCTACGTACTCGATGGCCTCGGGGAGGATACCCTCGGCGACGGCCTCCCCCAGGGTCTCCAGCATGAGATCCAGAGCGGCCTCCCAGTCCTCGGCGGTGAAGCCGAACAGCTCCTCGCCGGTGGTGTACAGCTCGTTGTCGGGGCAAGCCCAGTCGGGATCCTCGCGGTCGTAGGTAGCGCAGGCCACCAGCTGGGCATCATACTCACCGTCCTCCTCTCCTTCATAGAGGTTCAGGCAAAGAGCCTTGGCCTCGGCGGGGAGGGATCGTAGGTGAGGTGTCAGCCAAGAGATCAGCTCCTGTTTCATAGTCTTGCCCTCTCAGTTATGCCTTGACGAACTCGGAATAGATAGCCCGCAGAGCGTCCTCGTACTCCTCGTCGTCTACGCCCACGATGATGTTCAGCTCGGAGGATCCCTGGTCGATGATGCGGATGTTGATGTCGGCGCGGGCCAGGGCGTCACAGACACGGGCGGAGGTGCCCTTGGCCTTGACCATACCGCGGCCCACCACGGCGATGAGGGCCAGCTCGTCCTCAATGAACACGCTGTCGGGCTTGACGGCGCGGACGATGGCGTTCATGACCTTCTCGCGGCGGCCATCCAGAGTGGCGGTGGACACCACCACACTCATGGTGTCGATGCCCGAGGGGAGATGCTCGAAGGAGATCTCGTTCTCCTCAAAGACCTCCAGCACCTTGCGGCCGAAGCCCACCTCGGAGTTCATGCTGTCCTTCTCGATGGTCAGCACCGAGAAGCCCTTCTTACCCGCCACACCCGTGATGACGTGCTCGGAGTCGTAGCCTGCGGAGTGGGAGACGATCATGGTACCCTCGTCCTCGGGGCGGTTGGTGTTGCGGATGTTGATGGGGATACCGGCGGAGCGGACGGGGAAGACGGCGTCCTCGTGGAGGACGGTGGCGCCCATGTAGGACAGCTCGCGCAGCTCGCGGTAGGTGATCTCCTTGATGATGCAGGGATCGTCGATGATGCGGGGGTCGGCCATCATGAAGCCCGACACGTCGGTCCAGTTCTCGTAAAGATCAGCCTTGGCTGCCTTGGCCACGATGGAGCCGGTGATATCGGAGCCGCCGCGGGAGAAGGTCTTGACCGTGCCGTTGGGGGTGCCGCCGTAGAAGCCGGGGATGACGGCGTACTTGTGCTTCTCCAGCTCGGCGGACAGCTCGGTATTGGTCTTCTCCTCATCCAGGGTGCCGTTGTCCTTGAAGAAGATGACGTTCTCGGCGTCGATGAAGTCGAAGCCCAGATACTTGGCCAGGATCAGGGCGTTGAGGTACTCACCGCGGGAGGCGGCGTACCCACGGCCGGCGGCGTGGAGCATGGCGTTGCGGACGTAGTCCAGCTCGCCCGAAATATCGTAGTCCAGACCCAGATCGGCAATGATGCTGGTGTAACGGGCGCGGATCTCGTTGTAGCAAGCGTCGATGGACTCCATGGAGGAGCGGGACTTGATGAGATCGTAGCAGCGGTAGAGCAGATCGGTGACCTTGGTGTCGCTCTTCTCCCGCTTACCGGGAGCGGAGGGAACGACGTAGCGGCGGTCGGGGTCAGCCTTGATGATGGCGGCTACCTGGCGGAAATGATCGGCATCGGCAAGAGAGCTGCCGCCGAACTTGACAACTTTGATGGACATGGTGAAGGGTCTCCTTTGAGATGGGTTTTCTATGGTTTAATAATTGGTAACAGTTTATTCGTCGCGGCGTCGGCCTGCTCCCATCGGGGGCATACCGTGGGGGTGCCCATGGGGAGGCGCGGGGCGGTTGGGACGGATGTCCTCGGGAACCTCCTCCAGCACGGCCTCGCCCTCGGTGACGTAGCGCTTGGCCTGGGTGGAGAACAGCTCGTAGTAGCGGCCTCGCTTGGCCATGAGGGTGCGGTGGTCACCCTCCTCAATGAGCTTGCCGTACTCCAGCACCGCGATCTTGGAGGCCACGGTAGCGGAGGACAGGCGGTGGGACACGAAAATGGTGGTCTTGTCGGCGCGGAGGCGGTCGAACTGGTTGAAGATCTCCTGCTCGGCCATGGGATCCAGAGAAGCGGTAGGCTCGTCCAGGATCAGCACGTCGGAATCGCTGTAGAAGGCGCGGGCAATGGCCAGCTTCTGCCACTGACCGATGGACAGCTCAATGCCGTTCTCCTCAAAGATGCGCATGAGAGGGGTGTCAAAGCCGTTCGGCAGATGCCCGATGTAGTCGGTGGCGTCGGCCTCCTCGGCGGCCTTGCGGATGTCCTCCTCCTTCATCTCCTTGCGGATATCGCCGAAGTGGATGTTCTCGGTGACGCTGACGGCGTACTTGCCGAAGTCCTGGAAGATGATGCCGTACATGCTGTACAGGTCCTTCACGTCATAGGCGCGGATATCCTCGCCGTCCAGAAGGATCACACCCTCGGTGGGATCGTAGAGACGGGTCAGGAGCTTGAGCAGGGTGGTCTTACCCGCGCCGTTGAGGCCGACCAGCACCAGGGTTTCCCCGGGACGGATGACCAGATTCACATCATCCAGTACCTTTCTCTCGGTGCCGGGGTAGATGAAGCTGACGTGACGGAACTCGATGGTATGGGCCTGACCGTGCTTGACCTTCAGGGGGCCTTCTTCCTTGCGCTCCTCGGGAAGGACGGGAACCACGGTGGGCTCCTCCTTGAGGAAGGAGGTCAGGTTGTCGATGAACAAGGTGCCCTCGTAGATGGTGGCGGAGACGCCGATGAGGGCGCCCACCTGCCCCGCGATCTGCCCCAGAGCCCCCGTGTACAGGGAGTAGGTACCGATCTGATACCCGCCCGTGACCACGCGGTAGGCGAACCAGGCGAAGAAGGCGCAGTTGACCACCGAGGAGACCACGGTGATGATGACGTGCCAGACGTTTTCCCGCAGGATCAGGGCGCGGATGCCCGCGAAGTAGCGGTCGAAGGTCTCGCGGTAGCGCGTGATGAAGGTGTCGGACAGGTCGAACATACGGATCTCCTTGACCATGTCCTTGTTGACCATGAGGTCGGAGTAGTAGTTCATCTGTCGGCGATCCTTGGAGCGGCGGCGCATATACTGGAAGTGCTTGCGGCGGTAGTAGAAATTGATGATGGCCGAGGGCACCGAAACGGCGACCATGACCAGAGCCGCCCACCACAGCTCGGCGGCCAGGATCACCACGAAGGAGATGAGGGTGATGATATTACTGACCATGGAGAAGGTGGAGGAGAGGATCTGGATGGGGCGCATACCCGCCTCGCGGTTGGCGTTCTCCAGCTTCTCGTAGAAGGCGGGGAGATCGAAGGAGCAGAGATCCAATTCCTTGGCCTTGTTCATGATCTCCAGCTTGACGGTACGCACCACCAGCTCTCCCGCGATGCGGGTGACGGTGTTTTTCAGGGTGTTCACGATACTGGTCAGAATGTTGTAGGTGAACATGAAGACCAGCAGGAAGAAGACCGAGGTGCCGAAGAAGCCCGCGAAGTCACCGTCGAAAAGGCCGTACTGGCTTTGCAGCTCGTTGAGCACCGCCTCGGAGATCTTGGAGCCAACCACGGGCATGACGCCCTGGAAGACGGCGAAGAACAGCATGGCGAAAAGGATCCAGGGGCCCGTCTTCCAAACCAGCTTGAATATGTAGCCCATGCGGGTGAAGAATCCGCCCAGAAGCTCCCCCAGATAGCGGGGGACGTCGGCGATATTCTTGGGGGGCGTGACCTTGGCGTACTGGAATCGCGCTCCGGGAGGGGGACCGTGGAACATATACGGAAACCGCCTTTCATATCAGCTTTGTACGGCGATGACGGACATAGCAATTCATATTATTATATCACGAAAATTTTAACATACACAGGATATTCTGTGAACAAAATGTATTATCGCGGAATATTTCGGAGAAATTTGCGAAGTAAGCGAGAAATTCACGGTTTCCTCTTGCATTTTCAGGGGTTTTCGTATATAATAGACCCAATGATCCCCGCGGTTTTACCGCCGAAAGGAGCCTCCATGTCCATCCCCTTCAAGCCCGCCCATATTCTATTGCCTGACTTTACCAAATACAGCGGTACCGCCTGGTCCTGCGTGGCCTGCGACCAGTATACCTCCCAGCCCGAATACTGGGAGACCGCCGACAAAATCGCCGCCGATTCTCCCTCCGCCCTCCGCCTCATCATCCCCGAGGTCTACCTGGCCGAGACCGAGACCCGCAAGCCCTTGGTGCTCTCGGCTATGGAGGACTACCTCCGCGAGGTGCTGATCGAGCATCCCGACTCCATGATCCTGGTGGAGCGCACCCTGGGGAGCGGCGAGACCCGCTGGGGCATCGTGGGCGCGGTGGATCTCATGACCTACGATTACCGTAAGGGCGCCGACAGCCTCATCCGCGCCACCGAGGCCACCGTGGCCGAGCGTATCCCCGCCCGTACTACGGTCCGCCGCGAGGCTTCCATTGAACTGCCCCACGTCATGATGCTGATCGACGACCGCGCCAAAACCGTGGTGGAGCCTCTGATCAACCTCAAGGACACCCTCCCCGTGGCCTATGACCACGACCTCATGCAGAAGAGCGGCCACTTGAAGGGCTATTTCCTCACCCCCGCCCTCATGGCCCGGGTGGAGTCCGCCCTCGCCGCCCTCATCACCCCCGAGGCCATGGCCGAGCGCTACGGCAAGGAGGGTCTGGCGCCGCTACTCTTCGCCGTGGGTGACGGCAACCACTCCCTGGCCGCCGCCAAGACCTGCTTCGAGGAGATCCGCGCCGCAATCGGCGACGAGGCCGCCATGAGCCACCCCGCCCGCTACGCCCTCTGCGAGGTGGTGAATCTCTACGACGAGTCTCTCCGCTTCGAGCCCATCTACCGCGTGGTCTTCGGGGTGGAGCCCGACCACGTTTTGTCCGCCTTTGCGTCCTACGTCGCAAGCCTGAACGGGGAAGCAGCCCCCCAGACCGTGGAGTGGGTCAGCGGTGACCGCAGTGGCACGCTGGAAATCCCCGCCCCCGCCGTGGCCCTGCCCGTGGGCACGGTGCAGGACTTCCTGGACGCCTACATGAAGACCGCCCCCGACGGCGCGTCCATCGACTACATCCACGGCGAGGATACCGCCAAGTCCCTGGCTGACCGCCCCGACGCCATCGCCTTCCTCTTTGACGGTATGGCCAAGGAGGAGCTGTTCTCCACCGTCATATCCGACGGCGCGCTCCCTCGCAAGACCTTCTCCATGGGTCACGCCGAGGATAAGCGCTTCTATACCGAGGCCAGACGGATCAAATAATCAAAAAAGAGGTGTATCATGCAGATTCGCGCAACCACCCCCGCCGACCTTGACGCGGTCATGGCCATTATTGAGGAGGCCCGCCGCACCATCGCCGCGCTGGGCATCAACCAATGGCAGAACGGCACCCCCAACCGCGCCATGCTCACAAGGGATATGGCCGAGGGGCAGGGCCGCGTGGTGACGTTGGACGGGGAGATCGTGGGTACCTTCGCTCTCATCTACGGCGGTGAGCCCACCTATACCGTCATGGAGGACGGGGCGTGGCTGACCCCCGACCGCACCGCCGACGGGGACTGGAGCTACATCGCCATCCATCGGGTGGCTGTCTCCCTGGCCCATCGGGGAAGCGGTATCTCCACCGCCATCATAGACTACGCCGAGGAATTCGCCCGCATACTGGGCAAGACCTCCCTGCGCATCGACACCCACGAGGGCAACGTGGTCATGCGGCGGATGCTGGAGAAGCACGGCTTTGTCCACCGCGGCACCATCCATCTGGAAAACGGCGACCCCCGTGTGGCCTACGAAAAGACGGTATAATGTCCCAAAACGAAAAGCAGGATGACCCGCTCATGGAGTGAGTCATCCTGTTTTTTGCTGTATGGGGATCAGAGAATCCGCTCGTTCTTCAGAAGGTGGATTCGCTTCTCACAAGGCTTGTCAACCGTATTGAGATAGGCCTTGTTGCGGGCGAAGATCAGATACTTGCGGCCGGGATCGCGGCGGGTATACTGGAACTTCATGATGCCCATGGAGCGGCGAATATACTTCTCGAACACCTTGACCGAGACGTCGTTGCGGGCAATGACGGAGGGGCAGGCGAAGGACCATCTCCAAAGCAGACGGCGGAACCAGCCGCCGCGAACCAGAATGTATCGGGCGGAGTGGATGGGAGAGAGCATTTCAGCCACCGACTTCTGGAAGGTGATCTGCTCGTCGTGGTTGCAGTTGTCGATGTACAGGCGGTAGCCCTTCTTGTCGGGCAGGGTCTCCATAACCATGACGGCTTCCTTGTTGACGGCACCGATGTCCTTCAGCGTCTTCAGCAGGTTGCGGCACAGGGAACGGATTGAGACCGATGCCGTTATGTGGCTGATGGGCAGGGGGAGGAAGTGCAGCAGGAGCAGAATCGAGAACACAACCATGATGATGGCCATGACCAGCAGTAAGATGACCGCGACCACCGCGGCGGATACGACCAGACCGTGATTGAAGAAAATGTAGATGATCAGAGCTCTGATGAAGAAGGGGATCAGATAGGCTCCACTGATCAGACCGATCAGGGAACCAAGGGTCAGCGCGGTATTCACGGGGGT
>JAFULU010000086.1 GCA_017483125.1 Clostridia bacterium | reverse complement strand
CGGCGAGCGCAGCGAGCCGACTTGTATAAGACAAGCACACGCCAGGGTGCCAAAGGGTAAAAATCAAGGCTTTTTAAGGAGAGTTTTTGTTATAACAACTACGTTGAGTTTGAACCGTAAAAACTAACTTAAGCAGTTATTGATTTGTCATCAGTATTCTGTTATAATATCTTTAGAAGCTGGCTTCATTACATTTTTTAAGGAGCAAATGAACTATGGATAGTAAGAAAATCGGGGCTACTATTGCGATGTTACGTGGTAGCAAAAATATGACACAAGCTGAACTGGGTGATCGGATCGGCGTTTCTTTCCAAGCTGTTAGCAAATGGGAACGGGGCGAAACCTTGCCGGATATCTCAATTTTACCGACCCTTGCCGACATTTTTGAAACAACAATTGATTATATTTTGCGTTGCGGAGAACCCACAATATCTTTTAAGGGGAAAATCAAGGTAACTGATCTGATAGACGGTCTTAACTGCTTAAAAATTATGGGGAAGAAATTGGGACGAGAGAGCCTAATTTATCGTCATGCAATTGACGGCATTAACAGTGGAATGAATACGGATATTGAGCAAGCTTTTACGGATGACTATGTTTTCGAGGCTTTTTTGGCAGAAACGATCATTCAAAGTTTAATGCAAGGAATGTATGTGGATATTACGGATATCATGCATAACTTTAAGCATGAGCATTTTCGAAACATTGTCCTTGCACATGTCAAAAAATATTCAATTGTGTAAAGCATCCTCTTATTTGTGTTAAATAAGTACCGCTGAGGGCGACTAATTACGGTTACTCTCGGCGGTATTATTATGGTTTATAATCAGCCTTGCATGACCACATATCGCAGATACTTCTTTTGAATGCTCTTTCTACGACGCCAGACAGTCGCATTATTGACGTTCTGCATCTGTGCAATCTCTACGAAGCCAAGTCCTGCCATGTAGTGATTCAGAGTTTCGGTTTCCGCAACGGTCAGGCGCATTTGATGAATGATCATATCAACCTTGGTGTACTCTTCAATCTCATACTGGGTCTCGAAGTCAATGGAAGCATCCGCTGGCGAGCATTCTTCGATACTGATGGTCTTAAATGCGGACAGATACTCCTTCTCGATGTACCGCAGAGCGTGTCGGTAGCAAGCAAAGCGGACAGTCAACAGTTCACCTTTACGGTTCTGACAAGCCAGATTGTCCAGATTGTGACCCGTGTAGTGGCAAAGAAAGCAGATCACTTCGGATGCGAGATCGTACCCGTCCGAAAAGGTCGTGTTGTAGCCTCGGTTGCCGTAAATGTCTTCGACCAATCCGGCGTACAGCTTGTCAAGAGAACGTGGATGGTGTGCGAACCGCATCATCTTCTTGATAGCAGACAGCGCGATGCACTCACCGATGTGCTGGACGTTTTCAGCGGTGATCCTTACGTTTTCGTTGGTGATTCTTACTTGGTTTTGGGTTTTCATTTTCTATACCTCCCGATTTTCTGAACAGCTTCGCTGTTCGCGAGCCATTTCGGCAGGGTCGGGGGAGCATAGGTCGGGTGTTGGGTATGCTTATTGGAGGTATAGTGTGCAGATGTCAACGAGGGGTATAGATGCCTTTCAGTACACGAAAAAATATTGCATTTGAATATAGAAAAACCAGGTATCGCTACCTGGCTTTCTGTCTATTCATTTCATTTTTCAGCGATATTTTTTCACGTTGACAGCTGCGAGAACTATGCTACACTGGACACGGACGAAAGGCAAAAATCGGGGGGTACTACCATCTGATATACATTTATGATCAACATGCTGACAAATGCTACTGATCGTTGCTCGACAAGACGGCTGATTTGTGATATAATATAGTCATAAAAACAGACGGAGGTATTCCCATGTTTGATACCATGAAATTCGGAAAGGCTCTTTCAACCCTGCGAAAGAAAGCGGATATGACCCAAAACGAAGTGGCTGACAGGCTCAATCTGTCGCGCCAAGCGATCTCCAAATACGAGCGCGGCGAGAGCTTTCCGGACATCTCCGTTCTGGTTTTGATCGCGGATCTGTTTCAGGTGACTCTCGATCAGTTGATCGATTACGGAGAGCCGACGCACGGTGAATCTCTGATACTGGAAAACGTGGCCAGGGGCAACGCGGATATTGTGGCCGAAAATATTGCCGATGTGGTCAATCTGGCTCCGCTCCTGAAGCCGAGTGTCCTCACAAAGCTATCACAGCAATTTGAAAAGAAAGGCATCGACATTTCCAACGTCGTTGTCCTGGCTGAATACTTGAATGACGAATCCGTCATAAAGCTGATCGAAAACGTGACCTTTGATGAGATCAGCGATGAGATCCTGGCGAAATTCGTACCGATACTCAGTTTTGAATCCAAGGAAGTCATTTTCCAAAAGATACTGGACGGAGAAATGGATTGGCATTTTATCAAGGTGCTTCTGCCTTACGCAGGCTATATCACAACGCAAATTGAAGCTGCCGTGATGGAGGGCGTATTGCCGTGGGAGGTACTGGATGTTCTGAGGAACTATTACTGGGACAGAAACAGATACCGTTCCAAATGAAGCAATTATAAGTATATTGGATAAACGGAGAATCTCTATGTGTTCTGAAGTTTTTAATGGTTGTTTGCAGGATCATAAGCCCTTGCTTGCTGTGATCGAATCTTCTCATTACCTTACCGAACAAACCTGGCAGGATCTGCACTTGAATTCCGTGTTGGGTGAGCCATTGCAGGTAAAATCCTTTTTGATGCATCCTTGTGGGCGAGAAGAATTGCTGGCAAGGCAACGAATTTTTGCGGCAATCCGAGAAAGCGAGGACGATTCGGCGTATAAGTCTATGGTCGCTTGCCGCGGAGCTTTGTTTACACTTCGACGCTCCTTGGATATTTGGAAGGATGCGAGAACATTTGTTGAGCAGACCTATTTATTTGTGGAAGTGCTGCAGGCATATTTAGCTGCGTGGCAATCACTCAAAGCATTACATGGAGGTGGAAGGCTACAGGAGGTGGCCTTCCATTTTCAAAATATAGATGATGCACCGCTTTCAAATGCTATTGAAAAAGCGCAGGCGATCATGGAACGTATTTCCCATGCGCATCTATCCTATGGTGACAGGCAATGGACATTTACAACGGCAGAAGCACAAGACAGCGGAACACTCTTTGAAGAGTTGAGTGCTTGCTCGGAAAAATTGGGGTTGCAATTTGCTGTCAAGGAACGAAGTCCGATATACCCGGATCCATACGTTTCCGAAGCGTTCCGTTCTCTGTACAAGCGGGACTTTAAACAGTTGGAGCAAATTCTGAAGCCTTTCTCCCAAGTAAATTTTGAAGAATTGTTGGACTATATACCGTCGTTGGACTTCTATTTACAAATGGAGAATTTCTACCGGCAAGCCGAGAAACGGGGACTTGTCCGTTGTATTCCCGTTATTTCGGACGAAAAGCAATTCTGCTTACAGGAGATGTACGATTTCACCCTGCTTTCCTCGGACGCACCGAGCATTGTTCCGAATCCAACCTTTTTTACATCCGAAGATCCCTTCTTTTTCCTTGTGGGTGCAAATGGCGGTGGCAAAACAACCTACCTGCGCGCCATTGGCTGCAATCTGGTGTTGCTGATGGCAGGGTGTCCGATCATGGCGCAGAGCGGTGTTGGCTATCCCTTCACCTCTGTACAAACCCATTATCCTTCGGATGAGCGGTTTTCTGGTATGGGAAGATTGGACGACGAACAGAGACGGGTTTCTGAGATGTTGGACGGTCAGGAGACTGATGGTTTTTACTTGTTAAATGAGACTTTCGGCGGAGCGAACCACGAAAAAGGCTTCGCGTTGGCCATGAATTTGGCGGAACGGATGCATAATGAAGGGTTGTTTGGCTTGTTTGTCACCCATTTCCATCAAGTCATTGGCAAAGCCTTTCCCGTGTTGAGCGTCGGGACGACCGCAGATGAGCTTGATGAGAATGAACAGAGCCATTCGGAGGTTCACCACAGTCGTACGTATCGGGTATCCTATGCGGGAGCAAAAGCGTACTCCTATGCAGAGGACATTTTGCGTAAATACGGCATGGACAGGCAATCACTTCGGGCGCGTTTGGCAAGTGAGGAGGAGACATAATGAAGCTGTGCAGCTTGTTACATATCACGGATGAGCCTTTAGGAGTCGTCGGAAAGAAGCTCCTATACCATCTGTCCTTGGATGCTACCTTCGCTGTTATCTGTCAAGGCTTGTCCGCCAATTCCCGTGCTGTGTTTTTGGAAGTGTTATCCACACCGTTGGTCAAGGAAGAGGATATATCGTATCGACGTGAAATCCTGCATGACTTTACGAAAAACCTTGACTTGCTAGACAGGATGGCGCAATCCCTGTCGGATTTTGAACAAAGCAAGCAAGCGTTTCATGAATTGAAAAAGGAAATACACGCACGAAACTTTGGCATTCGATCCACCCTGGGAGGCTCTCGGGAGTCTGTGCGAGAGGGTGCAGAGATTCTGTTACGTATGCTGGATCATATCAAACGGCTACGAGAGGTACTTGACTTATATCCGTTGTCCTCCCGTGGACTTTCTGCCCTTGCCCGAGAGCTTAAGCAGTTGACTTGCCACCAAGAGTTTGGTCATTTGATCGCCCTTCTGCGACGGGTGGAGCAAATGTGTGTGCCGATGTCTCCGGCGGTTACCCTGGCATTGAATCCAAGCGGGCGCATTGCCGGTTGTCATTTGACAGAATCATCTTTTGCGTCACCATCGGAGAATAGAGTTAAAAAACGCTTTTCCTTGAGCAAGGCTGCATTGGAGGCTTCGTATGATACAAACCAAAATAGTGCGAATCGAATCATCCATCTGAATCCTCCCGTGATCCATTCGGATTGCCAAAGCAAGATCAGAGCCTATCCCTATCTGGAGATGGAGGCTTTGTTGACCTCTCTTATGGCGGGGATCGTAGATAGCATAGGATTGCTTTACCAAGAGCTTCGTTTCTACTTCGTAGCAAGAGAATATATATCATTCCTTCAAACGAAAAAAGTGCCCTATACCTACCCGAGTGTGGGAGAACAAAGCACCTTTCAGGATATGTGGGATCTGCGTTTGCTCACCGAGGGCGTCGAGACCGTAGTGCCAAACGACTATTGCCCTTATGATCAAGATGGAGCGCTTTTGTTTGGAGACAACGGAAACGGGAAAACGGTGTTTTTGCGGAGTATTATGAGCTGTCAGCTTTTGGCGCAAGCGGGACTACCGATCCCTGCCCGTCATGGAACGGTCAAGCTGTATGTCTCCTTGCATTCACAATTTGCGGAGAGCGAAGAACCAAGCGCGGCTAGGCAGCAGATGGGGCGATTCGAACAAGAGGTGCAGGAGCTTCATGCGATCATCGAATCCATGCCGGCTAATAGCTTGTTGATTCTCAACGAGGTCTTTCAAACCACTGCATATGCCGAGGGAGCGGTAGGGCTCTACTACATACTACGTTATCTGACGGAAAAGCGGATGGATTGGATCGCGGTTACACACTTGACCGATCTGAAGCAGATCTTCCGTGGGCAAGGACATAATCAAGTGGTCATGTATGAAATGACGAAGGAACATAAGGCGCTCCCAATTGATGGTCAGTAAGGAATAAATAGAAGAATATTATATTCAGTCAAAAAATGCCGAGAGTACCCGTAAAGGAACCTCTCGGCTGTATTTTTCACACTTATATTATACCACAAAATCAGCAAAAAATCAAGTCTTGTATTTGCCAATTTGATATGCTATAATTTAGAGAATCATAGAAAACAGCCGTATCCAACATATTCCACGCTCCGTGGAAAAAGACTTGCGAAGCGGTTTCTTTACTTTGCCTACAGGCATTGTTATAATAAGAGTGCAGTTTATGCAACCGTAAGTTTCTTGACTTGGATCACTGCACATGGTATACTTGTAAGTGCGATACCACCGGTTTTTAAAACGCAAATATGGGAAGGAGCCTCAGATGAAAAAAATAACCGTAGGGAAAAATATCCGCCGCTTTCGCAAGGAGAAAAAGCTGACACAAAGCGAGCTTGCGGAACTTATCGGCGTCTCCGTCCAAGCCATTTCCAAATGGGAAACAGATGCGGGAATGCCCGATATCTCCCAAATTGTCCCATTGGCACGGGTGTTGGAGGTATCCACCGATTGCCTGTTGGGCATGGAGGAAACCGAACAGGATGCCGTATTTGCAGAACTCAAATCGAGGGTTGGGACTTTCGATACATTTGCATTCGATTTTGCCAGAGAAGGTATGGATACCAAGAATTTGTACGAGATTTCGGTGTCCTATTTTGAAGAGCATCCCACGTTCCCGATGATTGCCTATTATTGCTTGCGTGGCTTGGCACAAATGATTACCGAGAATCCCGATTGGCGTGACAAAGCAAGCTTGATAGCCGAGGGTGAACGGTACGCCAACTGCATTTCCCGCTTTGAAACTGCTCCCGACCGGCTTTTCCGAGCCTACTATGTTTTGGCGCGTATATATCGGGCACTGAATGAACCAGTCAAGGCCAAGGACGTAATGGCACAAATACCCGAGGTTTACGGAGACCGCGTGTATTTCGAGGCGGAGGTAGCTATGGCCGATGGCGACTATGAAACTGCTCTGCAAAAATGCCGTGAAAGCTTTTCCACCAAGGCAAGATTCATGTCCAGATGTATCCGCATGGCATCACAAATCCATCATACATGGGATAAAGGAAACAATGAGCGTGTAGTTATTTATAATGAGTATATGCTCAATGTACTGAATGCTTTGATGTCGGGTAGCGATTTCCTCCCCATGCGACAGACCTATCAAAAATATCTGATCCTGTATGCCCTTGTTACTGAGTATTTATTGCTTGGAAAAGCAGATGATGCTTTTAAACGGATGGAAGAACTGCTGGCTTTCCGCAAGGAAGTGGAGGTATATTTGAACATTTCCATCAAACCCGCTCATTTAATGCTGTTAGATTTGCCGGATGACAGGCATCATGCGGAGCATTGTGTGAAAGAAATGGACGAATACATCCAAAAAGCACTTGAAGCCATGACATCCTCTCCCCTGACCTCCCAGGATTCCCGCTTGCAAGAAATGAAGGAATCCTTCGCAAGCATAAACAAGTAATATGTTTCAGGAAGGAGAATCCACATATGAGTCAATCATCATCCGATATGCCGAATAAAAAGAAGTGCAGAAAAAAGGAGAAGCCGCCGTACTCCCTGATGAGCAACACGGCTTATACGTTCCGCGAGATCTGGCGAAACAAAAAATCCGTGGCTATCACAGCCATTCTGCTCATTTTTCTGCCACCGGTTCTGTCTTTGTTGTATAGCCTGATTCCCTCGCTGGCCGTTTCGCTGGTGGAGGAGGGAGCAAGCGACACGCGGCTGGTTCTGGTTCTTTGCGGTGTCAGCCTTGCCGCGATGGCACTACAGATCTTCAACACCGTGACCGGCACCCAAAACGAGAAGTATTACCTCGCGCTCAACTACACCTATCTGCTCAAGCTCAACCGCAAAGCCATGGTGGTGGATTACGCATACCTGGAGTCGCCCCATGGACAGAACATGAAAAGCCTGGCTTTGGGGAACGTCAACCCTAACGATACCTACGGCAATTCCAATGCCGCCGTTCTTCCTTATCGTCTGATCTCCACGTTTTCGGGGCTTATAGGACTTGCGTCCTACGCCGCCATTCTGGCCATCCTCAATCCCCTACTGATCGCCGTATTGCTGGCGTCCTCCATGATCCCGTATCTGCTGAATCAATGGTTTAACAAGTATTGCCACGAGCGACGGGAGGAGGAAAGCGCGCTGACGCGAAAGTTGGTTTACACCACGACCACCAAAAGCGATCTGCGCTTGGTTAAGGACGCGATCTTCTACAAGACCGCCAATCTCTTGCTTTCGCTCTACTGGAAGGCGGTGCACGGTATCGTATCCTTGCGCCAAAAGCATATGCGCGTAGGATTCTTTCGCGTCGATATTGTCAGCGCGCTGCTGATTCTGCTTCAAAACGGAGCCGCCTACGCCATTCTGATCTACAGAGTGTTGGTGGCGGGCACCCTGGATCCTGCATCCTTCGTGTTTTACTTTTCGGTGATCACAGGCTTTGCGGGTTGGTTTCAGCGTTTTCTTTACAACCTTTCTGCTGCTCAGCAAAACAGCCGCCAATTCTGCGACCTGCGCGCCTATTTAGACCTGCCCGATCGCTACAGTAAGCAGAACGATTCCGCCGCCCCTCTGCCCGAGGACACATGGTCGGTAGAATTTCGCGATGTTTCCTTCCGCTATCCCGTGGAGCAAAAGCCGGGTGAGGAGACGGCAGAGACCGAAACGCAACAAGAGCTTGCGCCTTTGGTGCTGAACAACGTTAGCTTCCGCATCGAAAAGGGCGAAAAGTTGGCTCTTGTGGGCCTCAACGGTGCGGGAAAGACCACGCTGGTCAAGCTGTTGTGCGGTCTGCTTGAACCTACCGAGGGAATGATCTTGATCAATGACCGTCCCCTTGGCGACTACGACCGCGATGCCTATTTCAAGGCTCTCTCCGTCGTGTTTCAGGACATTTTCCTGTTACCTGTGACCGTGCGTCAGAACATCACGCTATGTCCGGAGAACAAAGTAGATGAGGAACATCTGTCTTGGTGTCTGCGCGAGGCGGATATGGAGAGTTGGATTCACGAGCTGCCACAGGGGCTGGACACGTATCTTGTCAAGAGCGTGCGTGACGGAGCCGTGGATATGTCGGGCGGTCAGAAGCAAAAGCTGGCTCTCGCCCGTGCGCTGTACAAGGGCGGACGCATGATGATCCTGGACGAGCCCACCGCCGCCCTTGACCCCATCGCGGAAAACAAGATGTATCTGGAATACGACCGCTTGATTGGCGGCAACACCGCGCTGTTCATCTCCCACCGCCTGTCCTCTACTCGTTTTTGTGACCGCATCCTGCTCTTGGAAAACGGATGTGTGGCCGAGTCGGGGACGCACGATCAGCTGATGACGCAGGGCGGTAAGTATGCTGACCTGTTTAATATCCAAGCGCATTACTACAGAGAGGAGGCAGCGGCAAATGAAACGTAAGAAAAATCAAAAGCCTGAAGGCTCACGCACGTTCTCGCAGGACTTCAAGCTGTTTTGCCGCGGCATTGGCATCGTGCGCCGCGTTAGCCCGGGATACCTGACCCTACTTTTGGTCCGCACCTTCTTCAATCGCCTCTCCCCCTTTATTAACCTGTACATGAGTGCCTTTATCCTGACCGAGCTCTTGGGAGAAGGATGCATTGACCGCCTGATTAAGCTGGTCTGTATCACGCTGGTGCTGGATCTGATGGTGTATCTGATCGACTACGGTATGAGTCGATACATCAACGGCGGCGGTCGCATATTCCTGTTCTATCAGCAATTCGGCATACATAACGATATGAAAATGTTTGCTTTGGACTACGCATCCATCGAAGACCCCGAAACCCACCGCATGTTCAACCGCTATCAAGAGATGTTCACCAAAATGGGCGCAGGGCTTCCCACCGTCGTGAAGGGTGTGGTGGATACCGTGGGTAATCTGATGACCATCTGCTTTTCCATTGGCATCATAGCCGAGCTTTTGGTGCTGGGCGTGTTCAGCGGCGGTTACGGCACCTCGTGGATTAATTCCATTCCCGCCGTGATTGTCATTTGTGTCTTGATGGTGGGCTTGTGTGTTCTGCGCATCCTGTTCACCTCGTCCTCCACCCAAAAGAGCCAGCAGGCCGTCATGGATATGCTGCCCTTCAAGCGGATCTTTGAGTTTTATACCGCTGAATACGTGGGCAACTATCACGCGGGCAAGGATATCCGTTTGTACGACCAGCAGGATCTGATCGAGCAGGATATGATGTCGGAATATCCTCGGATGCTCCGCGCCGCCGGAAAGATGCAAAACGGCATGGCCGCCCAAAGGATCTCGGAAAGCGTCATTGGCGGACTCAGCGATCTTGGCATTTACCTGTTGGTCGCTGGCCGTGCCGCCGCGGGTGCCGTTGGTATTGGCAACATCCTCAAATATGCCCAGGGTATCATACGCCTGACCAATGCGATCGCGGGGATATTGAACACCGTGAGCTACGTGCGTGCGCGTAACGAATGCCTGGCGGTGCTGTTTGAGTATCTGGATCTGCCCAACAAGATGGAGCAGGGAGACGACAAGATTCAGCCCGACGAGCGCGGCGGCTATACCTTTGAGTTTCGTAACGTGTCCTTCCAGTACCCGAATACCGAGCGATATGCTCTTGAAAACATCAATCTGACATTTCGCTCGGGCGAGCGCATGGCGGTGGTGGGTATGAACGGATCGGGAAAAACCACCTTGATCAAGCTCCTGTGCCGCTTGTACGACCCCACCGAAGGGGAGATCCTGCTCAACGGTGTGAACATCCGCACTCTGTCCTATCAGGACTATTTGGAGGTTTTTTCGGTGGTGTTCCAGGATTTCGGGCTATTCGCTCTGACGTTGGGACAAAACGTGACCATGTGCGAGTCCCCCGATGCAAATCAACGCCAAAGAGCCGAAGAATGCTTGCGTCTTGCCGGTTTTGGTGACAGGTTAGATGCCTTCCCGGACGGTCTGGATACCTATCTCTACCGTAAATACGATGAAAACGGCATTGAGATTTCGGGGGGCGAGGCGCAAAAAATTGCATTGGCTCGCGCGCTGTATAAGTCCTCTCCTGTGTTGATTTTGGACGAACCCACCGCCGCTCTTGACCCTGTAGCTGAATTTGAGATATACAGCCAATTCGACCGGATCGTGGGCGATCGAACTGCCATCTTCATTTCGCATCGCCTGTCCTCCTGCCGTTTCTGCCACGATATCGCAGTCTTTGACGACGGCCATTTGGTTCAGCGAGGATCGCACGAGGAACTGCTGGCTGATACAGACGGCAAGTATCATGAGTTGTGGTATGCGCAGGCGCAGTATTACACCGAGCAAGAGACAACTTGATTTGAAAAGAATTACGCCGAGAGTAACTGTAATGGTTGCTCTCGGCGGTGTTTTTAGTATATGAAAATACGGAAAGCAAGTGTTTGCTTTTCACTGTCGCAGTTAGGCACAGCCACTTGAATAAATTGAATCTCCCAAAAGGTATTTATTTCGATTGACCCATATTTGTCCTAAAGGCTCTTGCCATTTGTCGAAAAATGTGATATAGTGAAAAAAACCTATTCCCGTAATGAGAATTGCTTTTATCATGGAGGTAAGTGCGTAATGTCCACAGGCTCTGAAATGTTGAAGTAAACGAAATTGTGGCAACTATTTGATGGAAAGGCATCCGAAGAGACAACATTTGTCACAGCAGTAGAAAGCATCTGTTGCAAGGGTATTACGATATCTAAAGATATCAATCGTTTCTTCCCCAAGTTCACATTGCACGACGAGACACACATTCAGAATGTTTGCGACTGGATGATCCAGCTTTTAGGGGATAAGAAAGATGACTTGACAGACAGGGAGGCGGCGCTTCTTGTTATGTCAGCATGTTGCCACGATATTGGCATGGCAGTGTCTGAAACGCAAGAAACTACTCTTTTAAATGACAGGAAAGTAAAAGAGTATTTAAGAGATAATCCCCGAACACATGATGCGTACATGGCGGCTCATGAAACTGTGACCGATGAACTCTTGCGCCACTATGTTCGAACTCACCATCACGAACGTGTGGGGACACATATATCTCTTGGAGAGTGGCCGGAAGTTTTAACAACAAAAGGTATAGCTAGAAATACTTTGCTAAATGTATGCAAAAGCCATGGTGAACCTCTTCGAGATTTTCATTACAGACAGAGCGAAACTCTTGATCTTGGACTCTGCGCCATTCTTCTGCGTCTTGCAGATATTCTGGATTTTGATTCTTCTCGCGCACCGGCGTCTCTTTTTGACCATTTGAATTTAACCAACGCAGATACCTTCGAGAAGCAGGTTAGCCAAACAGAGTGGAAAAAGAACGCTTCGGGTGGCTTTAAAATAGCCCCCAATGCCCAGATGTGTTTCAATGCTCAATTTGAAAGTCTTCCTTTGGAAATGGAAGTTCATACCTATATCAAATGGGTGAAGGAAGAACTGGAGGCATGTTGCGAATTTCTACACGAAAAGTGTAGTGACCGCTGGAAGACTCTCCCTCTTCCACGGACAGTTGAATTAGGCGAAATTGACCGTAATGGGTATCAATTTGGAGATTTTCGCTTGACCATGGATCAGGATCGGGTATTGGAACTGTTGAGCGGTGACAACCTCTACGAAGATGCCGGAGTATTCGTTCGAGAGCTTTTACAAAACGCCATTGACGCTGTACTCCATCGTTGTGATTTGGATCCTGCTTTCAAATTAGAAGATGCTCTGATTTCAGTCTATGAGTGGACGGACGAAGAGGGCTACGACTGGTTCCGCATAGAGGACAACGGAACCGGTATGGATGTAAACATCATCACCAAGTATTTTCTCAAAGTAGGTCGTTCCTATTATGAGTCCGAGGACTACCGTATTGCATTGGATAATAGGAGGGATAAAGCCGGCGAAGCCCATACCCCTATCAGCCGTTTTGGCATTGGTATTCTGTCCTGCTTTATGGGGGATAAAGAGAATAACCGTATAGAGGTCTCTACCAAGCGATATACCCTTGACGGGAGGGGAGAGCCCGGAATACGCCTGAATGTGGATGGTCTCCATGGTTACTATTACATGGCATGTGAAGGAAAATCGGAGGAGGAATTGCTCAAAACCATGCATCATAAGTGTGGCAAGAGTGATGAAGGATATCGAGCAGAGATCGGTACGACGATATGTGTGCGCTGTCATACCTATCAATTGGGTAATTACAGTTCTCTTAAAGATATATTGGACAAGTATGTGGCATTTCCCGAAGTACGTGTGGAATACTACGGTCCGAATGAAACGCAATTCACCTACATGACCCAGCAAGAGTTAATGGATTGGGCACATGGTATGAATCCCGAGGGGCCCGAGAAACCGTTCAAGCAGTATGAATGGCGTATTCCAAATGTATTTTTGAATTTATTTAAGGAAGGATATACTGTGATGTGGGAGGAGCCACCTACAATCGTGGGAGAAATTGCTCCCCTGGATTGGTATACTCACAATCCTGATGTTACGGGAATATTTTTGAAATTAGATCCAAAGCAATCTACGCGTAAGGGAATTGTTTCATATGGCACCAACTCGACTTCTTTTTCATGGAAGCTAAATTCAATTCTTGATGTGGAGTTTGAAGACAAAAGGATTGAAGAAGCATACAGGATGCTTTATTCTGATACCACAGAAAGCCTTTGGCGTGAGTTTTATGAGCATTTAGACTGGCGCTCTTTTTCATCCCCGGAAGACATTATATCTTCTTTCAAAAGTTCTCTTGAATCCACTATTTCGGAAGAAGTGATCCAACAATGGGAAAAAGAATTTCGTGAAAAATTGCTGCCTTATTCAGATATTCTGGCTTTTTGCAATTGCCGAAACAGATCTGGCAACCTACCGTCCAGCTTGATGAGCGATTGTTTTAATTTGAAAGCAGAGTTAAAAAAACGTTTTTCGACACATGGCAAGGATGTAACTGCATACAATGGCGTTTGTGCGCAATCCATAGATGATCATTATGATAGAGATGATTCATGCACCATGCTCCTCCTTCGCGGGATGGAAAGACCTGATTCGGATGTATCCAGAGGCTTTATTCGCCATTTGCCAACTACAGCATCCTGCGCTACGGCTGAAATGCGTCGCCGACTTGATTCAGTCTTCTTTAGGGTTCCGCGAGGATTTGATCTTATGGACAAGTCCATTTCTACATGGAGGGAACTTCTTGAAAAACATATATGGTTAGGTGATATTTCGGTATCTATCGAGGTAAATGGTACAAGTAAAGATTTGACCATCAAAGAGATTTCATCCCTAATAGCAAAATGTGCCGCTCCCCTCTCTGTAGGTGATACCATTGCTTCATATCAAAGACAAATAGATGGTATTGATGCGCTGGTGCTGTCGGTTCTGTGTTCTGAATATGTGATTTCCGAGCAAAACGATTCGCGATTTGTTAACATACAGAAAAAAGATGTTCACAAAAACATCTCCTTTTTTCCTCCTAATCTCTTTGTCATGCCAGAAGATGGTACAGAACATGAGTGGAGTTATCCTCGTTGGATCATTAGGAGATATAACTTATGCCATCCTCGTTCTCAATGGATGCTGGACAATGCTGCAGCACTCCACAATGAACTGCCTGACCTTTTTGATCGTATTATTTATGCAATGGCTCGTTTTGATGATCGCAAAACGATTATTACAGCTGTCAATGCTTGCTTAAAGCAAATAGAACGCTACAGCGGAAACAAATTTAAGGTCACAGAAAGTCTATTCATCAACGAAGATGATTTCGAGTAACTAACAAATCCCCCGTCCTACATAAGGGATGGGGGATTATTCGTAAAGTACACATACAAAATTTGAATCTTTGTTAGACCATCATTATGGATTATTAAAGTTCGAATTCTTTAGCCGTTATACACTAAAAATTGCTCTCTCCAAATAAAACAGTGTACACCTATTTTTGCATAGAAAAAGAGTGTATGCCGATGGTTCAACATACACTCTCAATGGTGCGGGCAAGAGGACTTGAACCTCCACCGAGTTGCCCCGACTAGAACCTGAATCTAGCGCGTCTGCCAATTCCGCCATGCCCGCTTATGAAGTTGCACCGATGACTCGATGCAACGTTGGTGCGAGAAACGGGACTTGAACCCGTACGGTGTGAACCACACGCCCCTCAAACGTGCGCGTCTGCCAGTTCCGCCACTCTCGCGTGTCGCTTGAACGCAACGGTGATATTATACACGATTTGCGGCAAAATGTCAAGGGGTTTTCCAAAAGTTTTTCAAAAATTTTCGCCAATTTTTCGCGGTGCTTCTCCCGCTTCCCCGTTGACTCTCACAAGGGCTCTCCAATGGGCAAAAGAGAAGGCACCTCCTGCCCGGTGCCCCGCTCTTTTGTCTTGTGGACTATATAAGTTACAGTGCCTCCACGTGGGCGTTGGCCACGGGATCGGCCACGTAGGCCTCGAAGGCGTTCCAGATCACCGCGGCCACCTCTTCGGGGGTGCGGCTGGTGGAATCCACGATGAGGTTGAAGTTATTCCAGTCGTAGTAGTCGGCGCCCTCGCCGTAGAACTTAATGAAGCGGGCCTGCTCCACCTTGCTTCTCTGCTCCAGCTCCTCGTAGATCTCCACCTCGGAGGCGGGCTCACCGGGGCGGGGGTCGATGCCCACGCGGCGGGCGGCCACGGCGGGGTCTACGGTGACGTAGACCTTGAAGGTGTCGGGAGCGAAGAACCAGGCCATGCGGGAGTCGAAGACCAGCTTCTCGTCCTTCAGACGGATGGCCACCTCGCGGGTACGGTCGTCGATCTTTCTGTCCTCGGTGGGATCGTCCACACAGCGTCGGTTGTACTCCAGGATGCTGATACCCGCCTCGGCGGCCAGCTCGCGCATGATGTTACCCGTGGAGTAGTAGGTGTAGCCGTGATTCTCGACGATGAGCTTGGCGACGGTGGACTTGCCGCTGCCCAGGCGGCCGGTGATGGTGATATGCATGGTGATTTCTCCTTATCCCGCGGTGATTTTTCTGATGGTGACTTACTTGATCTCGATCTCGATCTTCTTGATGCGTTTCTTCATCTTGTGAAGGTCCTTCAGCATCTTGAAGGTATCCTTGAAGACGTTGACCTTGGACTCACGGTGGTTGATGATCTTGACGGGGGTCTCCACGATGACCTTGCCCAGCTTGGTGGCCCAGAGGATGGCTTCAAAATCGAAAGCGAAGCCGTTGACCTCACAGCGGGGGAAGATCTCCCACACAGTCTCACGGGTGAAGGCCTTACAGCCGCACTGGGAGTCCGAGAGCTTGAAGCCGCCCACCAGGCACAGGACCTTGATGTAGATCTTGGAGGCCAGCTTGCGGATGAAGGTGTAGCCCTCGTAGCCGTCCTTGTGGAGGTTGCGGGAGCCGATGACCATGTGGGCCTGAGGGTTGGCGGCGAACTCGTCGTAGACCTGCTTGATCACGTCACAGCCGTAAGCCAGGTCGGCGTCGGTGAACATGACGATGTCCCCCTCGGCGGCCAGCAGGGCAGTACGGACGGCACAGCCCTTGCCCTTGTTGTCGGGGTAGCCCACCACGCGGACGTTGGGCAGATTCATATCCTCCACGATCTTATCGCAACCATCCTTGGAGCCGTCGTTGGAGAAGATGATCTCGTAATTCTCAAAGGTGGCGGACATATACTCGTGCAGGGTCTTGGCGGTATCGGCGATGATACTGCTCTCGTTGTACATGGGGATGCAGAGGGAGATCTTTTTGTTGAATACGGTCTCGGCGGTGCTCATGGTAAATTCCTTTCGGTGGTTATTTATTTCTGTATCAAGCTTTTTCGTAGATATGGAGATTGAAGGAGACCTCGGTGACCAGGGTCTCGGCGGTGGCCAGACGGCTGTGTCCCTCCCGGGAGGTGCGCCAGTAGTAGGGGGTCATGGAGAACAGGGCGGCTCTGTGATCGGGATCGTCCACGGTGACCGTGAAGGTCGCGTTACGCACCTCCAGAAGGCGGAGTCCGTCCCCCTCGGCGGGGAGGTCGCGGCGGGGATCGTTGAGGTAGGGATCATCGTAGATCAGCTCCTTGAGGCCGAAGAGGTGGCGCTCACCCGCACCCGCTACGATCAAGTGTCCCCCCGGCTTCAGCACCCGGGCGTACTCGGCGGGGGCGCAAGGGGCGAAGATGTTCACGACGGTATCAAAGGCTTCATCAACCACGGGTAGCTCAAAGACGCTCCCCACGGCGTAGAGGGTAGAGGATTCCTGCTCTCGGTTCATGCGCTCGCGGCGGGCGGTCTTGGCGGAGGTATCGGCGGCAAATTTGGAAAGATCCACCCCCAGCACCGCAAAGCCCTCCTCGGCTACGCAATTGGAGTAATACCCTTCCCCACAGCCCGCGTCCAGCACAAGGCCGTTTTGCGGGGTGAACTCACTTACCAGCGCGGCAATGGCCTCGGCGGCGGGGGCGTAGTAGCCGCTTCGCAGAAAGGAGGTGCGGGCACGGACCGCCTCCTTGGAGTCACCGCCGCCGCTGTGATTCGGGGCGAGGTTGACGTAGCCTCCCGCGCCGCCGTCAAAGAGGTGGGTCTTGCCCTTGGGGTTACGGTCGGACACGGTACCGCCGCAGGCCAGACTCCTCCCATTGGGATCCACGCCCATGGGCGCGCCGCAGACGGGACACCGCAGGGTATCCACAAGGCGGAGATTCAGTTCGGTGTTCAGGTCAAGCATGGCGGTCTCCGTAATGTGTAATAATTTATTATACACCATTTTTCGCGGGTATGCAAGGGGGTTTTGATAAATTTCCAAGAAGTTCCCTCTTTATTAACAATTAGGGGGCTTTTGCGGTGTTTTTCCACGGCAAAAGCCCCTGTTTCGTTATGTATCGGAATGATGGGAGGGGAGGTAGTCGGTCTCCAGAGGGGTATCCTCAAGGAGCACCGCGTCCTCGGTGTCCTTCTCGGCCACGGCCTCCACCCGCATCTCAAACCAGAAGGTAGAGCCCTCTCCCAGCTTGGATTCCACGCCGTAGGTGGTGCTGTGAGCCTCCAGGATCTGCTTGACGATGGAGAGGCCCAGACCCGTACCGATCATGGCGCGGCGGTGGACCTTGTCGATCTTGTAGTAGCGGTCCCAGATGAGAGGGATCTGGTCGGGGGCGATGCCCACGCCGTTGTCGGTGACGGACACGCGGACACGGGTCCCGTCCTCGCTGAGCTTCTGGGTCACCCGCACCAGCTTGTCGTCCCCCGTGTAGTTGATGGCGTTGTTGATGAGGTTGTAAATGACCTGCAACAGCATGGTGCGGTCGGCACGGATATCCACCGAGGCGTCAGACTCGTACTCAATGCGGTAGCCGTCCTTTTCGGTAAGCTTCTCGTAGCGAAGCATGGTGGCTTCCACCAGCTCGGTGAGGTTGAAGACCTCCATCTTGGGGGCACGGGAGCCCGCGCGGATCTTGGAGAGATCCAAGAGATCGTTGACCAGCTGGGCCAGACGCTCGGTCTCGTCGATGATGACCTGGACGTTCTCGGGGGTGTTCTCACCCGGCAGATCCCGCATGACCTCGCTGTAGCCGATGATCATGGTCAAGGGGGTGCGGAGGTCGTGGGAGATGTTGGCGATGAGCTCCTTTTGCAGTCGGTCTGTGCCCGCCAGCTGCTCCGAGGCGTGGGTCAGGGACTTGGACAGCTCCACCGCCTCCCTGTAGCCTCCCACGCTGAAGTCGGCATCGTAGTTGCCCTTGGCGAGGAGCTTGGCGGCACGGTTCATCTTTTTGATGGGCTCGGCCATGATGCGGGAGATCAGAATGGCGAGGAACAAGGCGCTCCAGAGGAGGATCATGGCGATCACCCAGAACTGGGTCTTGAGGGTCTCCACCGTGGCGTTCAGAGGCTCCAGCTCGGAGTTGAGCATGATGATGTAGCTCTCTCCCATGTCGCCGCTGATGACACGGACGTGGACCATGTTGGTGGAGCGCTCCAGACCTGCCTCGGGGAGACGGCCCAGAATGTCGTCGGGGTCCTGGCGGGGAAACTCGTCCGCCCAGCCCGCCATGGCGTCGGGGTTGGTGAGATACAGGATCTCGGGGGAGATGCGCTTGGTATACAGTCCCCCTCCCGCCACGGCCTCGTTGTAGAGAAATGTCAGGTACTTGTCCGATATACGGTGGATGAGGCAGTCGTCGGACACCTCCGCGCTGGCCAGCTGGTGGGCGGTACCGCCGTCCACGCGGAAGACCCGCACGCACAGCAGGTAGTCCGCGGCGCAGGCCTTGACGGTTTTGGGCAGCTCGGCGGGGTTTTCCCGTATGGCCTGAATGATGCCCTGATCGGCGCGGTCCAGCTCCTTTTGCTTACTCTGCCCGTAGAAGTATTCCAGCAGTCCGATCTGCATGATCCAGACCACCAGCAGAATGAACAGGGTAAACAGGGTGAGATAGACGAACAGCTTCCAGGATATGCTGATACGCCCCCCGACACCTGTACGGCGGCGGGGGGGTCTGCGGGTATGGAATTTCTGATTCTGCGGGGCGGGGGTCATGGTCAGTTCCCTTCAAAGCGGTAGCCCACGCCGCGGAGAGTGACGATGTACTTGGCGTAGGGGCCCAGGCTCTTGCGGAGCAGCTTGATGTGGGTATCCAGGGTACGGGCGTCACCGAAGAAGTCGTAGCCCCAGACCTCGCTGATGAGCTTCTCGCGGGAAAGAGCGATATTGCGGTTGGTCAGCATATAGAAGAACAGATCGTACTCCTTGGGGGACATCTCCACTCGCTCACCCTCCACGTAGACGATACGGGCGGTGACGTCTGCCTTCAGTCCGCCATTGTCCATCTCAATGACCTTATTGGGGGTGGCATTCTCGGCGGGAGCGGCGGGACGGCTGACCCGCTTCATGACGGCGTCCACGCGGAGCATCAGCTCCTTGGGGGAGAAGGGCTTGACCACGTAGTCGTCGATACCCAGCTCAAAGCCGTTGATCTTGTCGTACTCCTCGCCGCGGGCGGAGAGCATGATGATGGGGGTCTGGGTGATCTTGCGGATCTCACGGCAGGCGGAGAAGCCGTCCAGCTCGGGCATCATGATGTCCATGATGATGAGGTCAAAGGTGTTCTTGCGGCAGAGCACCACAGCCTCCATACCGTCGGCGGCCTCGGTCACGGTGTGGCCCTCAAACTCGGCGTACTTGCGGATGATGGAGCGGATACGGCTCTCGTCGTCAACGATCAGAATGTGGTACATGATTCTTCCCTGCCCCGCAGAGTCTTCCGCGGAGCGTCCTTTCTTGATTTGTCTGAATGGGTATACAGGGGATCACTTGGGTTTTTTCTCGGTTTCGGGAATCTGCTCGGTCACCTTCACGGTGACGGTCTTCTTTTCTCTGTTGCGGTACACGACGAACTCCAGGGTATCGCCTACCTCCATCTCGGAGACCATAGCCTGCAGCTCGGCGGCCGCGGAGAGCTTCATGCCGTTGACCGACAGAATGAGGTCTCCGTACTGCATCACAGCGTGATTCTTATCGTAGACGTACACACCGGTATAGATGGAATTGAAGTACCGCATGGCGGTCTGGAAGGAGGTGACGTCCAGCACCTCAAAGCCCAGAGCGGGACGGCCCTGCACGTAGCCGTGCTTGACGATCTCCAGAATGATGTCGTAGGCGGTATCCACGGGGATGGCGAAGCCCAAACCCTCCACGGTCTGATCCGCCACCTTGGCATTGACGATACCCACCAGCTCGCCAGCCATATTGAAGAGGCCACCGCCCGAGTTACCGGGGTTGATGGGAGCCGAGACCTGAAGCAGAGTCATGACGTTGCCGCTGACGCTGATCTGGCGGGCGGTTGCCGAGATCATACCCTCGGTGACGGTGCCGCCCAGGGAGCCCAGGGGATTGCCGATGGCGAGAATGTCCTCACCCACCACCAGATCAAAGCTGGCGCCCAGGGTGGCGACGGTCAGGGGATAGCTCCCCGCGTCGATCCACAGCACGGCAATGTCGCTCTGCTCGTCGGAGCCAACGAGGTAAGCACCGAACTCGGTACCGTTGCTCAAACGGACGGTGATGGCGGTAGCACCCTCCACCACGTGGTGGTTGGTGACGATATATCCTTCCTTGGAAATGATGACGCCGCTGCCCGCGCCTGCCGAGACGTACTGGCCGAGGTAGCCCGATTGGGTCACGGTCTCGGTGGTGATCTCCACCACCGAGGCGGAAACGAGGTTGACCACCGTGGCCACCGTCATGTTGGCGTCACTCGCCGAGGTCAGCACCTGACCGTTCTCGTCGGTCTCGATCTCGGCAATGCCGTCGCCGTTGGTATCCTGTCGCTTCGGAGGAAGCTTCTCAATGGAGGTCATAGGGGGGAGCACGCCCTCCAGAGGGCGGCCGGGGGTGATGACGGGGCGGGTAGACTCCTCTCCGTCGCCGGGGAGAGTACCGTCACCCTTGTCGGGGTCTTGGATGGAAATGCCGTCCGAGGTGCCCTGATTGGTATCCGCCGTGGTATCCTTGGGGGGAGTCACGGGACCGAGGTTGCCCAGCGCGAAGAACGCCCCCGCCAGACAGCAGATGACCAGCAGAAGGGCCGCGATCACCGTGGACAGAGCGATCATGACTCCGCGGTAACGGCGGGTCTTGCGGTCTCCCTTCATCCCCTCGGGGTTATAGATGAAGCCGTGACTGCCGTCGGGGTTGGTGTAGCCTCTCCCGTCGTCGGTGCGGTAGGTATAGGTGTTCCGTTCGGTGTCGGTCTTATCGGTCGGGTCTTTCATTGGATCAAACTGGCTCATGAAGAATGATTGCCTCCGTATTTCTCTCGCGGCATACCTATGCCACTGTATTTTTCTGACTCTATTATACGGGCCTTATGTGACGGTTTCTTGACAGCCGAGGCAGTAAGACATGAAAAATATGGGAAAATCCCCATCAAATATCACTTTTCGGAGGAAAAACGGAAAAATCTGCCACGCAAGAGGGCGGCACCGGCGAGGCATACTGGTTCTGAACGGTCACACCGCCGAAAGGAGACACAGTATGTCCAAAAAGCCCGTGCTTCCCGAGGAATCCGCCTCGGATATCTATCCCAATCCCCTGGAGCGATCCAAGGGGGTATCCATGACCAATCCCATGACGGATCTGGCGTTGGCGGGGGATATGCCCGCCTCCCGTCTGTTTACGAGTCTCCCCGCCGCGGTGGCACGGGATATCCGTATCGAAGCCAAGCGGGAATGGGAGGAGGAGCACAGGCCTTTGGGAAAGGGGTAAGGCTTACTTCAAGTATTCCTCCAGCGTGAGTCCCTTCTTGTGGATCTTGGTAGCGGCCTCCACCCCAACGAAGCGGTAGTGCCAGGGCTCGTAGGAGTAGCCTGTGACTTCCTCGTCCCCCTTGGGGTAGCGGAGGATGAAGCCGAAGTTGTGAGCATTCTCGGTGAGCCATTCGTAGGCGGGGTTATCGGCAAAGGTCTCGTCCAGCACTACGTTCCCCGTGCTGATGAGATCCATGCACAGCCCCGTCTGATGCTCGCTCTCTCCGGGGAGGGCGGAGTAGGTCAGCACCTCCGCGCGGCACTGCTCCACCGACCAATCGGGGTGCTTGCTCATCTCGTTGCCGAGGTAGGTGTTGAAGAGGATCTGCTGGTACTCGTAGGAGCGGTAGCCGCTGGTGACGCGGATGTCGTCGTAGCCTCGGGCGTGCAGCTCACGGACCAGCGCCTCGGCGGCCAGGGCGGCGGTGGACTCCATCTGCACCTCCTTGCCGTACAGGGTCAGCTCGGTGGGAATGGCGGACAGGTCCTCGGGGGTATAATCGGTGCCGCAGGGGTTTTCCTTGTTGACGAGGGTCAGGTAGGTCTTCCCGCTTGCGGTCACGGCTTTCTTGTAATCCTTCATGTCGATCTGGTAATCATAATCGGGCAGGCCTCCGCCGCAGGAGGACAGCAGGGCGGTCAGAGCCAGGGCGGCGACGGCGGTCTTGAGAGCTTTCTTACACATAAATATTCCTTATCGGGTCATTTTTTGCGGGGCTTACGGCTTGGTCTCCACCACGATGAAGAAGGGGGAGGTAGGAGAATTGACGATCTTCACCAGCGTGGCGCAGACGCGGTGGCGGGAGATGCCCGCCAGGTAGTCCAGGATCATCTGGCCCTCGGCGTCGCCCTCCTTATGGCCGGGGTAGACGGCGATGTTCAGAATGGCGTCCCTATCCATAAGGCTGATGGCGTCGCGGATGGCGGGGAGGGTGGTCTCACGGAGGGTGGTGATGGACTTATCCCCCCCGGGGAGCCAGCCCAGATTGAACATTCCCGCCTTGAAGGGGACGTCCACGTACTTTTTGACGTTGGAGTGGGAATCCAGGATCAGCTGGTAGTTGTCGGGACAGCCCGCGCGCACCAGATGCTCCTGGGTGGAGGACAGGGCCTGCTCCTGAATATCGAAGGCGTAGACGAAGCCCTCGGGGCCCACGGTCTTGGACAGAAACTCGGTGTCGTGGCCGTTGCCCATGGTGAAATCCACCGCCACGTCACCGGGGCGGAGGTGCTTGAGGATGAAGTATTTGTGGAGTTCGAGTAGGTCGATCATGGGGGGCTCCGTTGGAGAGGTTTTTATATATTCGTGCCCGCAGGGCATATCGCGCCCAAAGGGCATATCGCGCTGAAAGCATATCGCGCGCGAAGCGCATATCGCTCGCCGCAAGGCGAATCGCATCTTAAGCATTGGATGGGCGAGATGCCCTTCGGGCACGATATGCCTGAAGG
>JAFULU010000085.1 GCA_017483125.1 Clostridia bacterium | reverse complement strand
GGGACCAGCCACAGGAGGGCCAGGGCGGTGAGGACGGTCTGTCCCACCGTATTGCCCACGGCGCGGCGGGCGCGCATACCCAGGAGGTGGGACCGTTGGGGGGCTTGCGGGATTTGTTCGGTGCGGTTCATTGGAAGTGTTCTTCTCCTTTCACAGCCGAGGATCGGTTATAGACTACCAGGGACAGAATGGCCGAGATCAGGAAAACGAAGATGCCGATGACCGAGGCCAGCTTGTAGTTGCGGTCGGCACCCAAAGAGAGCTTATAGAGCCAGGTAATCAGCAAGTCGGTGCCCTTGGCGCCGTCGGTGTAGAGGGAGAGATCCCCCGGGCCGCCGCCGCTCAAAAGGTAGATGACGTTGAAGTTGTTGAGGTTGCCGATGAACTGGGTGATGAGGTAGGGGCCCGTGACGAAGAGCATATAGGGGAGGGTGATCTTGAAAAAGCGGCGGACAGGCCCCGTGCGGTCGATGCGGGCGGACTCGTAAAGATCCTCGGGGATGTTCATGAGTATGCCGCTGCACAAGAGCATACTGTAGGGCACGCCGATCCAGAGGTTGACCAGGATGATGCCGATACGGGTGGTGAGGATGTCCAGACCGAACTGCAAATGGTAGCCGAAGAGATTCTCAATGAGCTGGGTGATGATACCGCCGCCGCTGCCGAGGGTACCGCCGCCCGTGTCCAGCATCTTGGAGAGGATGAGGAGGGAGACGAACTGGGGGACGGCGATGGTGGCCACGAAGAGGGTACGGTAGAGCTTTTTCAGCCGTATCCCCTTTTTGTTGATGAGCAGGGCCAAAAGCATCCCCACGAAATAGTTGGTGAAGGTGGAGAAGAACGCCCACGTCAGCGTCCAGGTCAGGACGCGGCGGAAGGTGGCACCCAGGGAGGAGCCGCCCGAGAGCATATCCCCGAAGTTCTGAAAGCCCACCCATTGGAAGAGGTGCTCGGGGACCTCGTGGTTGGCGTCGTAGCTGGTGAAGGCGATGAGGATCATGGTCACCAGCGGGATGACCGTGAAGACGAAAAGGCCCAGGAGGGGGAGGGACAGGAGGGTGATATGGAATTTGCTGTCCCGCAGAAGGGCGATATCCCGTCGCAGTCCGTCGGGGCGGCGGCCAATGATGGCGGATTGCTCCAGGGCGTAGGACTCCTTCACCGAGCGGAGGTAGGTCAGGACAAAGAACAGGATGACGAAGACCGACAAAATGCCGTAGAGCACGATGTGGAAGGAGTTGTCCCCCGCGATCTTGACGAACTCCCCCAGCTCCTCGTCCCAGATATCCGAGACGTGGGTCTCTGTCCGTCCCACGTTGCCCCCCGTGAAGAGATTCTCGAAGAACATGGCGAGATAGCGGCCGCCGAACAGGGTCGTGTAGAGGATAAAGAGGAGCTGGGCGGTGAGGTAGATCAGCCCACGGGCGACCTGACCGCGGCGGAGGTGGCCCAGTCCCATGACGAGGTAGGAGGCCTTGGTGGTGGCGTCGCCCTCGGCGAAGCTTACGAAAAAGTCCTTGACACGGGAGGCGGCGCGCTTTGTGGCGGAGGCGACCCGCGCGGCCGTCCGCTTGGGGGCGGCTTTGAGGCTCGCCAGGAGGGAGCGGCCCAGGCGGACGAGGGGGGATTGAGGGACGTACAGCGGCTCGCTGGGGAAGCTTTGGTTGGTTGGATTGTTCATGTGTGGATTGATTTCAAATTTGGGTTTGTCGGTGTCTTCACGCCCGAAGGGCATCTCGCGCCCAAGGGGCATATCGCGCCCAGCGGGCATATCGCGCGCGGAGCGCATATCGCTCGCCGCAAGGCGAAACTAGCTTTTTTGTGGGTTTGCGAGATGCCCTGCGGGCACGATATGCCTTTTAGGCGAGATATGCCCTGCGGGCGCGAGATGCCCCCTTCGGGGGCGTGGTCAGCCCTTCCGAATCTGCTTACACAATGCCTCCAGATACCCCTGTAGCTGCTCATCCGTCACCGTCTTGCCCTCGGCCTTGGCGGTGAGGAGGGGGGTGATGAGGGAGGCCATGGGGGTCCAGAAGGTGGAGGGGACGTTCTTCTGGGAGCGGTTGTAGGCGGCCTGCTCCAGCGCCACCGAGATGACGGGGTCGTTCACCACTTCAGTGGTAGCCGCCGCCTTCTTGTTGGTGGGGGCGAAGCCGCGATCCTTGAACCGCTTGAGCTGGTTCTGCTCGTTGGTCAGGTAGGCCGCCAGCTTGGTAGCCTCGCCCTTGTTCTTGCTGTAGCCGCCCACCCCCATGAGCTTGTAGCCCATGAAGCCAGAGAGGCGCATATCCTCCCCGTCGATCTTGACGGTGGGCAGGATGCAGACACCCATGTCGTCCCCCAGCAATTGTTTGATGGTGGTGGCGTTCCAGGTACCGCTGACCGCCGCGGCGGCCTCTCTTTTACCGTTCTTATCGGGAGTGAAGGCGGCGATGATCTTGGAGTCGTCGGTCTGAGCCACGAAGCCGTCCCGACCGATATAGTGGCGGATGGACTTCATGACGTCCAGACCGTCCTCGGAGTCGAAGTTGATGGTGATCTTCTCCTCCACCATGCGGTCGTTGTAGGTGACGTCGTATTTCAGATCCTCATCCGCGAAGAAGAAGGAGGCCAGATACCAGCCGTCGTCGTTGATCTTGAAGTGGACCTTCTTACCCGCGGCCTCGGCGACATCGAGGATCCTGTCCAGACTTTGCAGATCCTTGGGGTCCTCGAACACGCTCTTGTCGTAGTAGAGGAAATAGCAGTTGTCACCCGTGACGGGGAAGGCGTAGAGGTGGTCCTCGCCGTTTACCTTTACCGTGGCGGCGTCCACCGCGCCCTCGGCGTTCTCGGCCTTGACCTTTGTTTCGGCGTCACCGCCGATGCGGGCCAATGCTCCCGCGGCGTAGAAGGTGTTGATGCGGTCGCTGGGGAAGCTGAAGATGTCGGGGCCAGCCTCCACGTCGCCCAGGATCTTGTCCGAGGAGTTGCCCTCCCCCAGCACGCCGAAGTTGAACTTGTAGGTTTTATCGGTGTTCTCCTTGGCGTAGGCGTCGCACATTTCCTTCAGCATCTGCTGATCCTCCTGGGCACCCCAGACCGTGAGGGTGACCGTCTGCTTATTGCCCCCCGCGCCGTTCTGGTTGCTATTTCCGCTATCTGTGCCGTCACCGTCGGTGTTCCCGCCCCGTCGGCAGGAAGCGAGGGCACCGCCCAGCGTGGCCAGAGTGAGAGCCAAGGCGGTGAGTTTTATGATGAATTTCATGAAAGTACCTCTCATAGTGGTAGTTCCGCCCGTGGGCGGCAGACGCGCTTGGCGTCCTGTAGTGGGTAGTTTGCGCACTTTGGGGCGGCTCCATTCACGAAAAGGCGGGAAGATGGGATTTGATGAAAATTTTTCGCGGGACGTATGGACAAGGGGCGCGGATTATGGTATAATGGTGGCACAAAAACCGTGAAAAGGAGTTTTTTATGAAAATATACGTGATCCGCGCGCTGGCTGTTCTGCTGGCTATGCTGTTGGTCGTGACGGCGGCCGCCTGCACTCCGTCCGACGGAGGACTTGAGACCAACCCCGTCATTGGGGAGGGCACCGCCGCGCCCGATGGTAGCTCCGCGCCCACCGACACCCCCGCCGACGGGGAGACCGAGGGGGAGGCCGCGAACACAGCCCCCGACTTCACGGTACAGGACGGGGAAGGGAACTCGGTCAAGCTATCCGACTTCTTCGGCAAGCCCATCGTGCTGAACTTCTGGGCCAGCTGGTGTCCTCCTTGCAAGGCGGAGCTGCCCGACTTTGAGGACGCTTACAAGAAGTACGACGGCGAGGTGGTGTTCCTCATGGTGAACATGACCGACAACCGGATGGAGACGGTGGAGGTGGCCAAGGATTTTGTCAAGACCCACGGCTACACCTTCCCCGTGTACTACGACGTGGATTACCAGGCCGCCACGGTCTACGGCATCCGCTCCATTCCCCAGACCTACTTCATCAACGCCGAGGGGGAGGCTGTGGCCTCTGCCACGGGGATGATCTCCGCCGACCAGCTGGAGCAGGGGATCGGGATGATCTACTCCAAGTAAATAAGGGCTGACTCTCCGTCCGCGGGCGGAGGGTCGCTTTTTTCTCAAAGGGGCTTGTCAGGACGGGGAAGATGTGGTATAATGAGGCAGAGAGGACTATGTGGTTTTGTTGCCGAAATTGGGGGTGAAAACAATGATACCCTATTTTTCGGCGGGGGATTATATGGTATAATGACAGTACTATGTATACTGGAGGTATTCTATGAACAGTACCGAGAGAGTCCGCGCCGCCATTTTGGGTCAGCCCTACGACCGCCAGCCCATTTACGGCTGGGTGGCGGGGAATCTGGGCGCCGAGATCACCGAGCATTGGGGCTCGGTTGCCGCCATGGAGGACAAGTATGAGTTCGACATCGCCCACATCTTCGGCGGTCCCGATCCCTTCAACCGTCCCTTCATCAACACCATCGCCCCTCTGGAGAGCGAGGATCTGACCCCCGATCTGCTTCTGGATCAGCCCATCTTCAGCGATCCCCACAATCTCGCCGATTACGAGAACATCCGCCTGTCCATGGCCCACCACAAGGCGAGAGACCGCTTCTGCTACGTTCAGACCCCCGGCTTCTTTGAGAACTTCAACGGCCTGTTCGGTATCGAGAACCACCTCATGTGGCTGGCGATCTACCCCGACGAGCTGGACGAGCTCTACCGCCGCCAGGCCGAGTGGACCATCCAGTTCGCGGATCACTGCATCGACCTGGGTGCGGACATGATCCATATCTCGGATGATTGGGGCGCCCAGAAGGATCTCATGTTCAGCCCCGAGCTGTGGCGAAGGATCATCTACCCCCACTTCAAGAAGGTGGTGGATCACGTCCACGCCCGCGGGTGCCTGTGCAGTCTCCACTCCGACGGCTGTGTCATGAAGGTGGCCGACGGGCTGGTGGATCTGGGTCTGGACGTGGTACACCCTTGGCAGGAGCGGGCGGGGATGTCCTACGATACGTATCTGGAGAAGTACGCCGACAAGTTTGCCATCCTGGGCGGGATCTGCGTCCAGTACGCCATCGGACTCATGCCCCGCGACGAGCTGGAGGCTGAGATCCGTCGGGTGTTCGGGCTGCTCCGCGGCAAGCGGTGGCTGGTCTGCACCACCCATTTCGTGCAGAACCATTGCTCCATTGAGGATCTGGAGTTTGCCTACGATCTGATCTACAAGCTGGCGAGGGAGTGAGCCTCGCGCCAATACATAGAAAAAGGAGACCCATCATGACCAACCGCGAACGCGCCATGAATATCCTGCATTACCAGCCCGTGGACCGTATGCCCGCCGTCCACTTCGGCTACTGGGCCGAGCTGCTGGTGGAGTGGGCCGAGCAGGGCAAGATCCCTAAGGAGCTGGCCGAGGGCAACTACGACAACAGCCCTAAGGACAAGGAGCTGGACAGGCTCATCGGCTGGGACTTCAACTGGAACAGCTGTACCGGCACCAACAACGGTCTCTGGCCCCATTTTGAGACCAAGGTGCTGGAGACCCTTCCCGACGGGAGCCGCCGCGTGCAGAACCACGTGGGTCTCATCGAGAAGATCAAGCCCGGTATCACCTCCATTCCCTCGGAGGACGATTACCTGCTCAAGGACAGGGAAGCCTTTGAGACCTTGTACCGCCCCAAGATGCAGTTCTTCCCCGAGCGGGTGGCGGTGGAGCATTACAAGCACTTCAACGAGACCCGCGACATGGAGACCCCCATCGCTCTCCATCTGGGCTCCGTCATGGGGCAGATCCGTGACATCGTGTCGGTGGTGGGCATGAGCTACCTCATGTACGACGAGGACGAGGATCTGCTGGCCGACATCGTGGACACCTACGCCGATATGCAGTACGAGTGCGCCAAGGCGGTTTTGGAGACGGGTGCCAGGTTTGATTTCGCCCACTACTGGGAGGATATCTGCTTCAAGAACGGCCCTCTGCTCTCCCCCGAGATCTTTGACGAGCTCTGCGCCAAGCACTACAAGAAACGCAACGACCTCTGCCATCAGTACGGCATCGACATCATCTCCCTGGACTGCGACGGCGTCACCGAAAAGCTACTCCCCACCTGGTTTGAGAACGGCGTCAACACCATGTTCCCCATTGAGGTGGGGGTCTGGGGCGACCAGTTCGAGCCTGCCCGTAAGAAATTCGGCAAGGGTATGCTGGGCGTGGGCGGCATGGACAAGACTGCCCTGCGCAAGGACAAGGCCGCCGTGGACGCCGAGATCGAGCGCATGAAGCGGCTGGCCTCCCTGGGCGGCTTCATCCCCTGCCCCGACCACCGACTCATGCCCGGCACCAAGTTCGAGCTGGTGCAGTACTACGCCGAGGAGATCAAGAAGATCCGACTGTAAAACGGGATACGCGTCCCACGGCAGGTTTTTCCAAGGAGGCAGACTATGACACCCCGCGAATTGTGTTACAACATCCTGCACTACAAGCCCGCCGAGAGGCTCCCCGCCGTCCGCTTCGGCTACTGGCCCGACCTGCTTCAGGAATGGGCGGATCAGGGGCACATCACCCACGAGCAGGCCAACCACCGCTTTGTGGCCGAGGCCGAGCTGGATCGGCTCATCGGCTGGGATTTCCCGTGGTACTGCACCACGGCCTCCCACATGGGTTTGTATCCCCCCTTTGAGCAGAAGGAGCTGGAGACCCTGCCCGACGGCTCCAAGCGGATCCTGACCGCCAAGGGAGTCATCGAGCGGATCAAGCCCGGTATCACCTCCATCCCCTCGGAGGACGATTACCTCATGAAGGACAGGGAAGCCTTTGAGACCCTGTTCAAGCCCCGTATGCAGTACGTCCCCGAGCGGACCAATTTGGACTACTACACCCATTTCAACGAGCGGCGAGACCCCACCAAGCCCATCGGCATCAGCATCGGCAGTCTCATGGGGGACATCCGCGACATGACCACCGTCAAGGGCATGAGCTACCTTATGTACGACGAGGACGAGGAGCTCTTCGCCGAGCTGGTGGACGCCTACGCCGATATGCAGTACGCCTGCGTGGAGGCCTTACTGGCTACGGGAGCGCAGTACGATTTCGCCCACTACTGGGAGGATATCTGCTTCAAGAACGGCCCCCTGCTCTCCCCCACCCTGTTCCGTGAGCTTTGCGAAAAGCACTACAAAAAGCGCAACGAACTCTGCCACAGCTACGGCATCGACATCATTTCCCTGGACTGTGACGGTGTGGTGGACGCTCTGCTCCCCGTATGGCTGGACAGCGGTGTGAACCTGCTGTTCCCCATGGAGGTGGGAGTCTGGGGCGACCAGTTCGCCGCGGCGCGAAGGAAGTACGGCGAGAGGATTCTGGCGGTGGGCGGCATGGACAAGGCGGTGTTCCGCAAGGATAAGGCCGCCGTGGACGCCGAGCTGGAGCGGCTCAAGCCCCTCATTGCCATGGGCGGGTTCATCCCCTGCCCCGACCATAACATCCTGCCCGGGTCTAAATTTGAGCTGGTGCAGTACTACGCCGAGGAGATCAAAAAGATCCGCATATGAGCGAATTGACACGAAAAAGCCTGCCCGCCCGTCTGCGCAAGGACGAGCTTTTGGGTGACGCACCCCTGTTCATCAACCGTGTGACCGTGGAGACGGTCTACTCCCCCGAGGATTCCCTGTCCCAGCTTCACGTGCACGATTTCGTGGAGGTGAGCATCGTCACCGCGGGGCGGGGGATCCACCGTACCCCCGACGGCTGTGCCGAGTGCGGGGCGGGGGACACCTACGTCATCGGGGCGGGGGTGCCCCACGCCTACTTTGCCGCCGAGGACGGGGAGCGCCCCACGGTGTGCAATCTGGTCTTTGACCCCGCCGAGCTCTTTGAGGGGGAGGCCGCTGACCCCGACAGTCCCCGCTACTGCTACGGCCTGTTCCGCGAGGACCCTCTGACGGTCTACGTCATGCTGACCTCCCGCACTCTGGAGGACGTGGAGCGCACCGTCACCCGCATGGAAAAGGAGCTGAGCCGCCGACGGCCCGAGTGGGAAATGGCGGTGAAGTCCTACCTCATCAACATCCTCATCATGATGGGGCGTTACGCCTCCCAGAGGGAGAATTCCCCCACGGCTCCCCGCCCCAAGGAGCGGCTGGTGGCCATGGAGGTCATACGGGCCGTCATGGAGCGGTACGGGGACAGCGGTCTGACCCTGGAGAGCATTGCCGCCTCCCTGTACATCAGTAAGTCCTATCTCTGCCGCATCTTCCTTCGGGTGACGGGGGAGTCCTTCGGGGACTACCTCCGCCGTGTCCGACTGGAGCAGGCCTGCCGTCTTCTGCGGGAGACCGAGCTGACCGCCGAGCAGATCGTCTACGCCTGTGGGCTTAGGGACGTGCCCACCTTCTACCGCCAGTTCAAGTCCCACGTGGGGATGACCCCCAACACCTACCGACAGGAGAAGGCTCCTGCCGAGGAAGCACCGTCCATTGAAGATTTTATTATGAAAATAAAAGGAGAAACCAATATGAGCATCGCTATTCTGAACGAAATTTCCGAGAACCTGCAAAAGGGCAAGGCCAAGATCGTGGCCGAGCTGGTACAGAAGGCGCTGGACGAGGGCGTGGCCCCCGACGCCATCCTCAACGAGGGTCTGCTCTCGGGTATGAACATCATCGGTGAGAAGTTCAAGACCAATGAGGTCTATGTTCCCGAGGTGCTGGTGGCCGCCCGCGCCATGAACAAGGGTACCGCCATCCTGAAGCCCCACCTGGCCGCCGCGGGTGTGAAGGCTACGGGCAAGGTTTGCATCGGTACGGTGCAGGGTGACCTTCACGACATCGGCAAGAACCTGGTCAAGATGATGCTGGAGGGCAAGGGCCTGGAGGTGGTCGATCTGGGTACTGACGTCTCCCCCGAGACCTTCGTCCAGACCGCCATTGAGCAGAACTGTCAAGTCATCTGCTGCTCCGCTCTGCTGACCACCACCATGGGTGTCATGGAGGACGTGGTCAAGAAGGCCATCGAGCTGGGTGTGCGCGACAAGGTCAAGATCATGATCGGCGGCGCGCCCGTCAACGAGGATTATTGCGCCAAGATCGGCGCGGATATCTATACGCCCGATGCCGCTTCGGCCGCTGACGCCGCGGTGGAGTTCTGCAAGGGATAATCATAGAATTACGGGCGAGGAGCGCACTGCGGTCAAGAGCGGTGCGTCTCCTCGCTATGCTGATTCTTCCGCTTTCCGCGTCCTGCTTATGATGACTCCCCCACCGCCTGCGGGCGGAGCCCCCTCGGGGAGGGAGCCTTAGGAGCGCGGGGAAGAGAACAGCAAATGAACGCCATTTCCGCGTTCAGGGATTTGGTTGAGGAATGAACAAACATGTCTTTTCGATACAATGGGAACAACATCCCTTTAGCGCAGGATCTGCGCAAGAATGCTACACCACAGGAAAAACACCTATGGTACGATTTCTTGTCTGATTATCCGGTACGATTTCAAAGACAAAAGGCAATTGGTAATTTCATTGTGGACTTTTATTGCCACGAAGCCAAATTAGTCATTGAGATTGATGGACACGATCATTTCACGTCTAAAGGCAGACAACACGATCAGCTACGAAGCAACCAATTACATAAAAAATTCGGATTACGGGTGCTACGCTTTTCAAATTCCGATGTAGACGATCATTTTGAGGATGTGTGCCGTTTGATCCACGAAACGGTTGAAAGCGCAGATCCAATGGATACGGATCCTTATGAAGCGCGGGGAGAATGTTTCAAGTGAAATAAATCGTCTCCGCGCTCTAATGGCTCCCTCCCCGAGGGGGCTCCCGCCCGCAGGCGGGTGGGGGAGTCGCATTCAATGTAGACTCTTACAGTTCTTTGATACGTTCCAAATTTGTCACCCCAATATCCACAAGGAGATCCCCCATGCAAGATAAACTCATCATCCGCGATCTGGCCAAGCGCTACATGGAGCTGGCCACCTCCGAAAAGCAGATCAAGGCCAACAAGCGCATGAAGGACACCAACGACCTGAAAGTAGTCCGTCCTCCCGTGCTCATCGACGAGATCCCCTGGCACGAGCTGGCTTGTGAGGAGCTGAACCCCGTCTGTCAGGATCCCCGTGCCCGCCACGCCGAGACGGTGCTCCGCCGCGCTCTGTACCAGAAAAAGTATTTCAAGGCCGACCTCATCATGCCCGCCGAGTGGGTGGTGCGTATGAGCTACTCCATGAACCCCCTGGGGCTGAAGTCCGACGAGACCCGTGCCCACGGCAAGGGCATCGGCTACACCGACGTCATGGCCGACGAATCCTGTCTGGAGATGATCAACCCTCCCGTGCTGAAGGCTCACCCCGAGAACGATGAGGCCAACATGGCCTACTTCACCGACCTCTTCGGGGACACCATGCCCGTCCGTCTGGCGGGGGTGGACTATCTCTACTCCGCCTTCTGGGACGTGCTGACCCGCCTGCGCGGCGTGGAGCCCATCTTCGAGGATATGTATGACCGCCCCGAATATCTCCATGCCATCATGGAGAAGATGGTGGCCCGTACCACCGCCCAGCTGGACTTCATCGAGGCCAACCTCCACGTGGATCCCCACATCCAGAACCTCCACTGCACTCCCGCCGCCGTGTCGGGGCTGGCGGAGGACGGGTTGAAGGCCACCTGGTACCGCGGTATGGCCCAGTCCTTTTCCAGCATCTCCCCCGCCATGTTCAAGGAATTCGAGCTGGACTACATCCTGCTCCTGGCCTCCCGCTTCGGCTACACCTACTACGGCTGCTGTGAGCCGCTGGACGACCGCATCGAGCTGCTGAAGACCATCCCCAACCTCCGCAAGATCGGCGTGTCCCCCTGGGCTAACCCCGAGCGTTGCGCCGAACAGATCCGAGGGAATTACGTCGCCGCCCGCAAGCCCAACCCCTCCCACGTGGCCCACGACACCGACCCCGCCCTCATCCGCCGCGAGGCCGAGGAGACGGTGAAGGCCATGCAGAAGTACGGCTGTCCCATGGACTACGTGCTGAAGGACATCACCACGGTGTCCTGTAAGCCAAAAAATCTCATCGTCTGGGCCGAGACCGTCAGCGACGTGATGGATGCCTACTACGGCACAGACTGACAGAGTCATAAGGAGTTTACCATGAACCGCAACATGAAACAATGGCTGTCCGATATGATTTCGGCAGACAAAAAGACCGCCCTCCCCATCCTCTCCTTCCCCTCGGTGTCCCTGCTGGGGGTCACCGTCCGCGAGCTGATCTCGGACAGCGACCGCCAGGCGCAGGGCATGAAGCTGGTGGCTGAGAGGGTGAACTCCGCCGCCGCCGTGTCCCTCATGGATCTGTCGGTGGAGGCCGAGTGCTTTGGCGCGACCATCCGCGTGTCGGATGACGAGGTGCCCACAGTGGTGGGCCGATTGGTCAACGACGAGGACGAGGCCGACGCTTTGGAGGTCCCCGCCGTGGGCACCGCCCGCTCGGGGCTCTACGTGGAGTCCATCCGCAAGGCCGTAGAGATCATCACCGACCGCCCCGTGCTGGCGGGCATCATCGGCCCCTTCTCCTTGGCCGCCCGCCTCCTGGACGTGACCGAGATCATGATGGACTGCTACGACGAGCCCGATATGGTGCACACCGTGCTGGAAAAGTGCACCGCCTTCCTCATTGAGTACGCCAAGGCCTACAAGGCCGCGGGGGCTGACGGCATCATGATGGCCGAGCCTGTGTCGGGGCTGCTTTCCCCCGCCCTGGAGGAGGAGTTCTCCTCACCCTATGTCAGGAAGATCGTGGAGGCGGTGCAGGACGAGGGCTTCATCGTGGTCTACCACAACTGCGGTGACAACGTGCTCCGCATGATCGAGTCCATCCTCTCCACGGGGGCTGACGCCTACCACTTCGGTAACTCCATCGACATGGCCGACATGATGGCCAGGATGCCCGCCGACACCGTGGTCATGGGCAACGTGGACCCCGCGGGGGTGCTCCGTCAGGGAACTCCCGAGACCGTCCGTGAGGCTACCCTCGCCGTCATGGGCAAGTGCTGCTCTTACCCCAACTTCGTCATTTCCTCGGGCTGTGACATTCCTCCCGCCACTCCGTGGGAGAATCTGGACGCCTTCTTCGCCGCTGTGGAGGAATACTATGGAAAATAAGGAACTTTTCGACAAGCTCACCGAGCTGGCCCTGTCTCTGGGGGCCTTCCGCGCCTCGGTCATACCCGTGGAGGATATCGAGACCGACGCCTCCTTCCGCGACCTCTGCGCCGCCAACGTCTGCGGAAACTACGGCCGTAACTGGATGTGTCCCCCCGACGCGGGTGACATCCACGACCTCATGGCCGCTCTGCGTACCTACTCCTGCGCCCTGGTCTACCAGACGGTTTCCGAGCTGGAGGACAGCTACGATTTCGAGGGCATGATGGACGCGGGGATCGCTCACAACCGCCTCATGGTGGAGCTTCGCCGCGGCATCGACACTCTGGCTCTGCCCCGCGTTCTCCATCTGGGGGCGGGCGGGTGCCGTATGTGCGAGGTCTGCGCCAAGCGGACGGGGGAGCCCTGCCGCCATCCCGACCTGGCTGTGGCGTCTCTGGAGACCTACGGCGTCAACGTGTCCAAGCTCGCTCCCGCCGCGGGGATGAAGTACATCAACGGCAAGGATACCGTGACCTACTTCGGCGCGGTGCTGTTTGACGTGTAAGGACGGGGGGAGAACGCTTGGGGAAAACTTCTTGAGGAACCGCTTGCGGTTCGGTTTTCCCCAAACCCCTTTCAAGAACTTTCAAAAAAGGAAAGAAATATGGAACAGAACAACAAAACGGTTAGAGTGGTATGGAACGGGAATTCTCTTATCTGCCCCGCGGGGACGGTCCTGGGGGATCTTATGCAGGCGGGGGGCCACGGGCATATGCCCTGCGGCGGCCACGGCAAGTGCGGAAAGTGCCGTGTCACCGTCACGGGTGAGGTGTCCGACCCCACCGAGGACGAGAAGCGGGCACTGTCCCCCGACGAGCTGGCTGAGGGGATTCGTTTGGCCTGCCGCGTGACGGTTTTGGGTGACTGCGCCGTCACCACCGCCGAGCAGGGGCGGGGGCAGATCGTGACCCACGGGGCCTTTCCCGCCTCTATGAGCGACAAGGAGCTTGACCCCTCTTGGAGCGGGTACGGTGTGGCCATCGACATCGGCACCACCACCCTGGCCGCGCGGCTCTACGGGCGGGAAGGGAAGCTGCTGTCCGAGACCTCCCGACTCAATCCCCAATCCGCTTGGGGTGCCGACGTCATCTCCCGTATGGAGGCGGCGATGGCGGGGAATGGGGGTAAGATCGCCCGGATCACCCGCCGCGCTCTGGACGGGATGCTGACCGAGCTGGCCGAGGCCGCTTCGGTGGAGACTTCCGACATTGGCTCGGTGGTGATCACGGGCAACACGGTCATGCTTCATCTCCTCACCGAGACGAACGTGGAGCCCCTGACCCATGCCCCCTTTGCCGCCGAGCGGCTGTTCGGTGAGGTGCTGACCGCTAAGGAGCTGGGGCTGACCGCTCTTGCTCCCGACGCGCCTGTGTACCTCCCTCCCTGCATCGCCGCCTTCATCGGGGCGGACACGGTGACCGCTACCCTGGCCTCGGATCTCCGCGAGATCCCCGAGACCGCCCTGCTCTGCGATATCGGCACCAACGGTGAAATGGTTTTGTGGCACGAGGGTACCCTCTACGCCTGCTCCACCGCCGCGGGACCCGCCTTTGAGGGGGCGGGGATCTCCATGGGCATGAGCGGACGGGTGGGTGCCATCGACCGCGTGTGGGTGCGGGACGGATCCATTGAGGCTCACGTCATCGGCGGGGGGGACCCCGTGGGACTCTGCGGAAGCGGTCTGGTGGACGCCGTGGCGGCTCTTCTGGACACCGAGCTTCTGGACGAGACGGGGTATTTGGAGGACGATCCCGTCTGTATTTCCGAGCCTGTGACCCTCATACAGGAGGATATCCGCGCGGTACAGCTGGCCAAGAGCGCCATTCACGCGGGGATGCGGACCCTGATCCACACCGCCCGACTGGACTGCGGCGACGTGGTGACCCTCTACATTGCGGGGGGCTTTGGCAGTTATCTGGACGTGAAGAACGCGGGCAAGATCGGGCTTCTTCCCGAGGAGCTGACCGACCGCGTCACGGTGCTGGGCAACGCCGCGCTGACGGGGGCGGCTATGCTGCTGCTTTGTGAGGAATTGCGGGCGGTCTGTGAGAGGCTGGCGAAGGACACGCGGGTCGTGGAGCTGGCGACCAATCCTGTGTTCGTGAGTGAGTATATGGAGCGGATGATGTTCTGATACAGCGATAAAAAAGAATCGTACGTGCCGTGAGACACGACGATTTTTTTGCACGGAAGCGGGGTTTACCTCTTGCAAAATTTCCCGGAATATGTTACAATATATCAGTTGTAATCAATCAAAGGAGCCCGAAAACCATGCTCAAACGCTTCATCTCCTACTACCGCCCCCATAAGACCATATTCGTGCTGGATATGCTGGCCTCCCTTCTGGTGGCGTTGGTGGGTATCGTTTACCCCATCATCACCCGCGAGATGCTCAACGAGCTGATCCCCAACAAGCAGTACCGCATGATCGTTTTTGCCGGTATCGGGCTTCTGCTTCTGTACGTGGTCCGTATGCTCCTCAACTTCTTCATCCAGTACTACGGTCACGTCATGGGCGTGCGGATGCAGGCGCAGATGCGGTCGGATATGTTCCGCCATCTGGAAAAGCTGCCCTACTCCTTCTACGATAACCACGAGACGGGTAAGATCATGTCCCGCATGACAAACGATCTCATGGACATCAGCGAGCTGGCCCACCACGGCCCCGAGAACCTGTTGATCTCCTCCATTTCGGTCATCGTCTCCTTCGTCTACCTGTCCACCATCAATATCTGGCTGACCCTCATCATCTTCGCCTGTGTCCCCTTCCTCATCCTCATCGCCGCCACTCTTCGCAAGCGGATGCGGAACGCCTTCATGGAGAGCCGCGTCTCCACCGCCCAGATCAACGCCTCCCTGGAGAGCAGTATCTCGGGCATCCGCGTGACCAAGGCCTTCACCAACTCCGACAAGGAGGAGGAGAAGTTCGAGGAGGGCAACGGGATGTTCGTCTCGGCTCGCCGCAAGGCCTACATGGCCATGGGCCAGTTCCATTCGGGTACTTCTTTCATTACCGATATTTTCAACGTCATCATCCTCATCGCGGGCGGTCTGTTCCTCTACAACGGGAGCATTGATTTCGGTGACTACTCCGCCTTCATCGTGTCGGTGAACCTCTTCATCTCCCCCGTCATGACCCTCATCAACTTCATGGAGCAGTACCAGACCGGTGTCACGGGCTTTGAGCGCTTCGTGGAGATCATGGACCAAGTCCCCGAGGAGGACACCCCCGGTGCGGTGGATATCGGCACCGTGGAGGGTGACATCGAGTTCCGCCACGTGTCCTACCGCTACGAGGACAGCAACCCCGTGCTGGACGATCTGTCCCTCCACGTCAAGAAGGGCCAGACCTACGCCCTGGTGGGCCCCTCGGGCGGCGGTAAGACCACCATCTGCCATCTCATTCCTCACTTCTACGATTGCGTGGACGGTGAGATCTTCATCGACGGCAAGGAGCTCCACACCGTGACCATGGCTTCGGTGCGCCGCAACATCGGTATCGTCCAGCAGGATATCTACCTGTTCAACGCCTCCATCCGCGACAACATCCTCTACGGCCGTCTGGACGCCACCGAGGAGGAGGTCATCGAGGCCGCCAAGCGGGCCAATATCCACGATTACATCATGACTTTGGAGAACGGCTACGAGACTGTCATCGGCGAGCGGGGCGTGCGCCTGTCGGGCGGTCAGAAGCAGAGACTGTCCATCGCCCGCGTCTTCCTGAAGAATCCTCCCATCCTCATTTTGGACGAGGCCACCTCGGCTCTGGACAACACCACCGAGATACTGATCCAGCAGGCTCTGGACGAGCTGTGCAAGGGCCGCACTACCATCGTGGTGGCTCACCGCCTCTCCACCATCAAGCACGCCGACGAGATCGCCGTGATCGCGGACGGTAAGATCGTGGAGCAGGGGGACCATGAAACCCTCATGGCAAACGGCGGGATGTATGCCGAGCTTTACAGCTTGCAGTTCCGGATGAATAATGGGGATTGATAAACAAATTCCGGTGAATCGGCGCGTTTGATTTCACCGTAGGGCGGGGGCTTGGTCCCGCCG
>JAFULU010000084.1 GCA_017483125.1 Clostridia bacterium | reverse complement strand
TCCGTGATTCTACCGCAGAGGGTCCACCTGTTCCCATTCCGAACACAGAAGTTAAGCTCTGCTGAGGCAACAATACTTGCTTGGAGACGAGCCGGGAAGATAGCTCATCGCGGATGCATTTACCCCGCGGATAACGGGGAAAGTTGGTATTTCTACCGCAGAGGGTCCACCTGTTCCCATTCCGAACACAGAAGTTAAGCTCTGCTGAGGCGACAATACTTGCATGGAGACGAGCCGGGAAGATAGCTCAATGCCAACACCATCCGATACAGCTAACAGCTAACGCAGTTAGCGGTTAGCTGTATTGGTCTTTATACCTCATCGGTGAAAAACCGCCGATCGAGGAGTTGTATTCCTCCTTAGCTCAGTCGGTAGAGCACCTGACTGTTAATCAGGGAGTCGTTGGTTCAAGTCCAACAGGGGGAGCCAAATTGAGTCTAAGTTGAAACACACTTAGGCTCTTTTTTGTTGTCATACGAACATCTCAATCTGTAGCCCCACGTATTGACACACGGCCGCGGTTGTGGTATAATAAGCGTATACCCTCGCGCAGTCGGTTGCGCCACCATTCCACAAGCAAGGAGGATCCACATGAGATCTGTCAACACTCTCCCCGAGGGCTACCGTGAGCTGCTTTCGGTGGACATGAAGAAAGACAAAAAGCTGGCCGTGCTGGTCAACGCCCTGTCTTTGGTCATTGCCGCGATTCTGGGCTTTCCCGTGCATTTCTTTGCTATTCCCTTCTCCTCCATCGGCTGGGGCGGCCGGACGGCCTACCTGATCCACGTTGCCGTCCTGTTTGGCGGTATGTTTATCTACATTGTCCTCCACGAGCTGGTTCACGGCATCGCCATGAAGCTTTGCGGCACCAAAAAGGTCAAGTACGGCTTCACGGGCCTCTACGCCTTCGCGGGAAGCGATGATTACTATTACAAGAAGCCCTATGTGGCCATCGCCCTGGCTCCCATTGTAGTCTGGGGTGTGATCCTGGGGATCGTCAACGCGCTGGTGCCCGTGGAGTGGTTCTGGGTGGTGTATTTCATTCAGCTGATCAATCTGTCGGGGGCGGCGGGGGATCTGTACGTGACGTTCAAGTTCGCGGGGCTCCCCAAGGACGTTCTGGTCCGCGACTACGGAGTATCCATGACCGTGTATGCCCGCGGAGAAGACGGTCCCGCGGAGTCAGTAAGCCAAACCGAAAAGGAGTAACACCATGAAAAAAGCCACCATCCTGATCCTCGCAGGCCAGTCCAACGCCGTGGGCGTGGGCCACGTACAGTACCTGCCCAAGTACTATTCCCCCGAAAAGATCGCCGAATTCGAGGCGGGGTACCCCTCGGTCCGCATCAATTATTTTTCCCACGACAAGAAGAGCAACGGCTTTGTTCCCACGGGCCTGAACTGCACCGAGCAGTCCAAGAACACCCTGGGCCCCGAGGTGGGTATGGCGGAGTACCTCCATAGCCGCTACCCCGACGAGGAGTTCTTTATCATCAAATGCGCCGTGGGCGGCGTGTCCATGTGGCGGGATTGGCTGTCCCCCTCGGGCGGGGCGGAGTATGACCCCAACGCCTATGCCGAGTCCCCTGAGGCGGTAGTCCACGCCGTCAATAACGGACTTCCCCTGCCCACGGGCTGGTGCTACAACGAGCTGGTGAAGCTCCTCCGCGAGAGCCTTTCGTGGCTGGAGGAGCAGGGCTACACCCCCGCCATCCGCGGCTTCTGCTGGATGCAGGGAGAGGCCGACGCCTGCGATCCCGCTCCTCTTGGGGAGTATGAGCGGCGCTTTACCGCCATGGTGAAGGATCTGTACGTTACCTTCGCCCCCTACATGGCGGGCTGTACCGTGGTGGACGCGGGGATCTCGGAGGTCTGGCCCCTGTACCGCGAGATGAACGAGATCAAGAATCGCATGGCCTCTGCTCTGGGAGGAGTTTATCTGGACACCATCGGTCACGGTCTCACCACCGCCACCGAGCCCGAGGACGCCGTGGATATCTACCACTACGACTGTGGCTCCGCCGTGGAGCTGGGTCGCCTGTTCGCGGGGGCACTGCTCTGATCATGACATAAGAAAGCGGAAGCAAACGCAAAGGGCTTCCGCTTTCCGCTTTTTTGCGGTTTTTGTGCCGCAGCAGAGCTTTTTCGACTGTATTTCCCTTGACAAGCCTGTGTAAAGGTGTTATAATAAAGAATAATGCGTAACTGTACCCATTTCACAAAATTCTCTTTTTGGGAGGTTTCTATGTCCCTGTTTGCCAATAAAACCCTGCTCATCACCGGCGGCACCGGCTCCTTCGGTAACGCCGTCCTTAACCGCTTCCTGCGCACCGACATCGGTGAGATCCGCATCTTCTCCCGCGACGAGAAGAAGCAGGACGATATGCGCCACGAGTTCCAGGCCAAGATGCCCGACGTGGCGGAAAAGATCAAGTTCTACATCGGCGACGTCCGCGACCTCGCTTCGGTGAAGAACGCCATGCACGGGGTGGACTTTATCTTCCACGCCGCCGCTCTCAAGCAGGTGCCCTCCTGCGAGTTCTTCCCCATTGAGGCGGTGAAGACCAACGTCCTGGGCACCGAGAACGTCCTCACCGCCGCCATCGAGGCCGGGGTGAAGAACATCGTCTGCCTGTCCACCGACAAGGCCGCCTACCCTGTCAACGCCATGGGTACCTCCAAGGCCATGATGGAAAAGGTCATCGTGGCCAAGTCCCGCACCGTCTCCCCCGACAAGACCAAGATCTGCTGTACCCGCTACGGCAACGTCATGTGCTCCCGCGGCTCTGTCATCCCCCTGTGGATCGATCAGATCCGCGCCGGGAACCCCATCACCATCACCGACGGCAGTATGACCCGCTTCATCATGTCCCTGGACGAGGCGGTAGATCTGGTGCTGTTTGCCTTCGAGCACGGCCAGAGCGGTGACATTCTGGTCCAGAAGGCCCCCGCCTGCACCATTCAGACCCAGGCTGAGGCAGTCTGCGAGCTCTTCGGCGGCGATAAGGAGAACATCAAGGTCATCGGTATTCGCCACGGCGAGAAGATGTACGAGACTCTGCTGACCAACGAGGAGTGCGCGGGTGCCATCGACATGGGCAACTTCTACCGCGTCCCCTGCGACAAGCGCGGCCTGAACTACGACAAGTACTTCAACCAGGGCGACGCCGACCGCAATCCCCTCACCGAGTTCAACTCCAACAATACCAAGCTCCTGACCGTAGCCGAGACCAAGGCCAAGATCGCCTCCCTCGCCTACATCCAGGACGAGTTGGCCAAGTGGGAGAAGTAAGATGAATATTCTCATTACCGGCGCGCAGGGCTTCGTGGGGAAGAACCTCACCGCCGCCCTCCGCAACATCGCCGAGGGGAAGGACCGCACCCATCCCGCCCTTTCCATCGGTGAGCTGTATCTGTACGACCTGGACACCGACCCCTCCCTCCTGGATGGGTACTGCCAAAAGGCGGATTTCGTCTTCCACCTGGCGGGGGTCAACCGCCCCAAAGATCCCGCCGAGTTCATGGCGGGGAACTTCGGCTTCTCCTCCACCCTGCTGGAGACCCTGAAGAAGCACGGAAACACCTGCCCCGTGGTGCTGTCCTCCTCCATCCAGGCCACCCTCATCGGCCGCTATGACAGCGACTACGGCCGCAGTAAGAAGGCGGGGGAGGAGCTGTTCTTCGGCTACGCCAATGAAACCGGCGCGACGGTTTACGTCTACCGCTTCCCCAATCTGTTCGGTAAGTGGTGCCGCCCCAACTACAACAGCGCGGTGGCCACCTTCTGCCACAACATGGCCAACGACCTCCCCATCACGGTCATCGACCCCGCCGTGGAGCTGGAGCTTCTGTATATCGACGATCTGATCGACGAGATGCTCTGCGCCCTGGAGGGTCACCCCCACCGCTGTGCGTTCGACGGTATCCAAACGGTCCTGACCCCCGACGGTGACTACTGCGCCGCCCCCGTCAGCCACCGTGTGACTTTAGGTAAGATCGTTCGTCTGCTGGAGTCCTTCCGCGACCAGCCGAGGACGCTGACCATGCCCGAGATCCCCTACGGCTCCTTCGCAAAGAAGCTGTATTCCACCTACCTGTCCTATCTCCCCAAGGAGAAGATCTCCTTCCCCCTGAAGATGAATTGCGACGCCCGCGGCTCCTTCACCGAGCTTCTGCGGAGCGACAAGTGCGGTCAGGTCTCGGTGAACATCTCCAAGCCCGGTATCACCAAGGGCCAGCACTGGCACCACACCAAGTGGGAGTTCTTCATCGTGGTGGCAGGTCACGGTCTCATTCAGCTCCGTAAGATCGGTACCGACGAGGTGTTGAGCTTTGAGGTGAGCGGCGACAGGATCGAGGCCGTCCATATGCTCCCCGGGTACACCCACAACATCATCAACCTGTCGGACACCGAGGATCTGGTGACCGTCATGTGGGCCAACGAGTGCTTCGATCCCAACAAACCCGACACATTTTTCGAGGTAGTAGAATGAACATCAAACTGGACTATTCCGACGTCAAATTTCAGGACAACGGCAAGCTCAAGCTCCTGATCATCGTAGGCACCCGCCCCGAGATCATCCGCCTGGCCGCCGTCATCACCAAGTGCCGCCAGTACTTTGACTGCATCCTGGCCCACACGGGTCAGAACTACGACTATAACCTCAACGGCGTGTTCTTCAAGGATCTGAAGCTGGCTGACCCCGAGGTCTACATGGACGCCGTGGGTGACGATCTGGGCGCTACCGTGGGCAACATCATCAACTGCTCCTACAAGCTGATGAATCAGATCAAGCCCGACGCCCTGCTGATCCTGGGCGACACCAACTCCTGCCTGTCGGCCATCGCCGCCAAGCGTTTGCACATCCCCATCTTCCACATGGAGGCGGGTAACCGCTGTAAGGACGAGTGCCTTCCCGAGGAGACCAACCGCCGTATCGTGGATATCATCTCCGACGTGAATCTGGCCTACTCCGAGCACGCCCGCCGCTACCTCCACGAGTGCGGGCTGCCCAAGGAGCGCACCTACGTCACCGGCTCCCCCATGGCCGAGGTGCTCCACAACAACCTCGCCGACATCAAGAAGAGCGACATTCTGACCCGTCTGGGTCTTGAGCCCAAGAAATACATCCTGCTCTCTGCCCACAGAGAGGAGAACATCGACACCGAAAAGAACTTCGTCAGCCTCTTCACCGCCATCAACAAAATGGCCGAGAAGTACGATATGCCCATCCTCTACTCCTGCCATCCCCGCAGCCGCAACCGCCTGGCCGCCAGCGGATTCCAGCTGGATCCCCGCGTCATCCGTCACGAGCCTTTGGGCTTCCACGACTACAACCACCTCCAGATGAACGCCTTCTGCGTGGTATCCGACAGCGGGACCCTCCCCGAGGAGTCCAGCTTCTTTACCAGTATCGGTAGTCCCTTCCCCGCGGTCTGCATCCGCACCTCCACCGAGCGTCCCGAGGCTCTGGATAAGGCCTGCTTCATTCTGGCGGGCATTGACGAAAAGCGTCTGCTCCAGGCGGTGGACACCGCGGTCTCCATGACCGAGGACGGCAACCACGGCATCCCCGTACCCGACTACACCGAGGAGCTGGTCTCCACCAAGGTGGTCAAGATCATCCAGTCCTATACGGGTGTGGTGGATAAAATGGTCTGGCGGAAGTTCTGATCCCGCGTCAAAATCTGTTTTCCCCTACCCATAGCCAGAGAGCCCTGCCGGGATGGCGGGGCTTTCTGCGTTGGATTGGGCGGGTGACGAAATGCTTCAAATTGGGGTTTATCGGCGGGCTTCCTCGTCGTAGGGCGGGGGCTTGCTCCCGCCGAATAGCCCTCTCACCCGCTTCGCGGGAGCTCTCCC
>JAFULU010000007.1 GCA_017483125.1 Clostridia bacterium | reverse complement strand
GACGTTTCCCCGGCTACGCCGTCTTTCTCGGTGTTTTCCATAACAACCATTCTTTGACACAGATATTCACGACTATTCACGACCTTCTTAAGTCGATGGTAGTATGCCCCCTTACTGATCCCCAATCTTATGCACCATTCGTCTACTGTCAGTCCTTGCTCTTATCGTGTCTGTATCTGTTGTTGCCATTCTGCAAGCTGAACCTCTCGCTTAACCGCTGCGATTGCTTGATTTGTTTCTTGCATTTTTCCTTTTCCTCCCTGTTCTTTCCTATTTTTGAAACGCAACCGTGACGGTCGTACCGACACCGAACTCACTTTCTATGGAAAGCTCTGCGTCCGAAATAGCGCAAATGTGCTTGACGATGGCAAGACCAAGTCCTGTCCCACCGATACGCTTGGAGTGGGATTTGTCCACTCGGTAGAAGCGTTCGCAAAGGCGCGGCAAATGCTCCTTCTCAATACCAATGCCCGTATCCTCAACCTTAAGGAAAACATCTATGTCCGTTTCTGTAATGGAAACCGTTACCGAGCCGCCGTCCTTATTGTATTTGATGGCGTTGGAAACAAGATTTTCAACAAGCTCAAAAATCATGGCTTGATCGGCGGTTAACTTGGCAGAACCGACGATATTTGCTGTGATATTTCTGCTTTGTGCCTTTTCGGAAAGACCGTCGAGAACCTCTTTGGTTATATCTTCAAGAGCCACCTCGGAAAGCGCTCTTACGGGAGCATCTCCGCTTTCGATCTTGGAAAGCATCAGCATATCCGAGATCAGAGAACCAAGCCTAAGGCATTCCTTATAGATCCGTCCAAGCTGTTTTTTGGAGGTATCGTCCATGCCTTCCTTGTTCATCAGCACCTCGGCAAAGCCTTGCATAACCGTGATCGGTGTTTTGAGCTCGTGAGAAGCATTGGCAAAGAAATCACTCTTTTGCTTCTCGATCAGCTTTTCCTTGGTAATATCCGTCACGATAATGATAGCGGAGATGTCGTCGCAGATGACCTCGTTTGTCACCTTGGTGATCACTACCGACAAAATTTGTCGTCGTAAGCGCAGTTGAAAGCGAAGTCCTCTCCGAGATGCTCGGTGATCTGCTCGTAAACAGGCAGCTTTTCAATTAAGAATACAAGATTTCTGCCAATGTCGTGGTGCGATCCGTGAAACATTTCAAACGCTCGCTTATTGGCAAGGTAATCAGAAAGCCCCGATAGTCATGAATGACTATCGGGGCTTTCTGATGAAGCAGTGCTAAAATAAATCAAAACACGGGAATCTCGCCTTTGGCGAGAATTCGCTCGCTCGCCGCTGGAAAATGTCTCGCTGCGCGAGTCGCTTTCCGACGGCCTCGCGGCGAATGCGAACCCGCAATGCAAGTCCCGAGGCTTGCATTGCCGGGTGAGATTCCTCGGATGGGGCGACAGAAAAAGAACAGACACCTCATCAGAGGTATCTGTTCTTTTTCTGGTGAGCCAACTTCAAATAAAAACGAGTTGAACATACACACACACCGTTGGAACTAAATCCGCGATATGTGTGTATGTTTTTTTGTTACGGATCAGAATGCTCTTTCCAGCGCCTCAAACAGCCGTCTCCCGTCCTCTCCCTCGGGAGCCTCGGCCTTGGGGCTGAGGATGGCGGAGGTGCCGTCGGGACTGCTGTGGTAGTGGAGGTCGGCCACGAAGGCGGCGGCGTTGAGGGGCACGTACAGCACGCCGTTCTCTACGAAAGGAGCAACGGGAATGATGCAGATGTTGTAGCCCACCTTCACGTCGGTGGAATCGGCGGTGAAGACAATGGTCTTGCCGTTGAACGTCCAGGTCGCGCTCTTGCCGTCGCCCGAAACGGTTACGGCGGCATTTTTCAGGTTGCCCAGAGCCGTCACGGGGGCGAAGAGTCGGCCCTCCTGCATCCTGGCCTTGGCGTGGGTATTGCCATCGTACAGGCGGTATACGCCGTCCTCGGCGGCCATGTAGGCCTTGCCTGCGTCAAAGGCCGCGCCGCCTGCCAGGTAGCTGTCCATGGCGGGGTTGAAGGTAGCCTTGGAGGCCTCGGCGCGGTAGGCGTAGTTGAAGCGCGCGTTGGGAGCGGCATCACCCTGATCCAGGAATTGCATGATCTGACCGTCGGTGGTGGAGTTGTCCGCCCACTTGAAGTCGAAGTCGCCCGTCAGACCGCACAGAGCGGTGTCCACCTTGATGACAAGGTAGTTGCCGTTGACCTTGATCTCGCCCTCGCTGAGAGACTGGAATTTCCACTCGTTGCCCACAAACTTCTCGATGGTGACCTTGCCCGCCGCGGCTTTGGCGCCGTCGCGGTTGATGGCGATATCGTAGCCGTACCAGCCCGTCTCGTAATCCCCGTCTGTGTTGATGAAGAGGTTCATCCAGTTGGAGCCTGCGGGAGCTGTGATGGTATCGGCGCAGACCGCCAGGAAGTAGGTGAACGCATCGGTGCGGGACACCTTGGCAGAGATGATGTCGTTGCGGCCGCTCTCGTTGGTGTAGTGGAAGAAGTTGCAGTAGCCCATGGCGTCACGGTGGAAGGTGTCGCCTGGCGTGTCCATATACTCAGGCCATACGCTGTCCCATGCCGAGAGAGGCGCGTCCAGAGTCATTTCGGTCTGCCCGGCCGCCTCGGGAGCGGTACGGGAGCCCTTGAAGGCACGGAGGAACTGAGCCAGCTGGTAGTAGTAGTTATCCCCAAAGCCGCCCGTCATAGGCTCGATATCGCGGGAGAATTCGGGATTGAAGCAGTCCACGTAGTAATCAAAGGTCCAGTCGATGTAGGTATTGGCGATCTTTACGTTCATATTTCCTTCCCATCTGCCTGCGCCCCACTCGTTCCATGCGTTGATGAGGAGGACGTAGGTGTCGGCCTCGGCGGCACGCTCCATCTGCTCGGCGAAGAAGATGCCCTTACCTGTGGTAGGAAGCTCAAACTGGAAAATATCCTTCTGTCCATTGGGGAGGGTCGGCAGGGCGGGCTGACGGCCCCTGGAGAAGCTGCGGCCCGAGGAGGTATTGGCCAGAATGGCCGCTGAAATGGACATTTCCTCCTCCTCGCGGGTGGCGGTGTTCTTGGAGATGGGCTGGGGAGTCTCGTGCATCCATGTCCACATATCCCGCCCGCCGTTCACGTTCTCGCGGAGTGCCCAGCAGCGGCGGATGGTGAAGGTCTCCAGAGCGGCCTTGTCCTCGATCTTCTCCACGTTGCCGAGGAGCAGGGGCTTGCCCTTGTACATGGCGTAGAGGTCGCTGTACTGACCCGTGGAGTAGATGTTGTCCCAGATATCCTCGAACACGCGGGGGTTCAGTTCGGCGTTATCCGCCATGAAGAAGCAGATATCGGGGGTATCCATACCCTCTTCACGCATAGCGTGGTACTCCTTGAAGATGGCCATGTAGGAGGTGGTCAGGGGATTTCCGTTGGTCACGTCCAGATAGATGAAGTCCACGCCGATATCGCAGAGCATGGAGGCGTGCTTGCGGATGACCCACTGATCGTTGGTGAGGTAGTAGCCGAAGTAGGGCTGACCCCAGTAGTGTCCCCAGCCCACGGGGCCCTTGGTGTAGGCCTCCTTGACGGCGGCGTGACCGCCCTGCTGGTAGATGGCGTGGTGATCGTAGAGGATCTGATCGGGGTAGGTGGTGCCGGTCTGAACGTGCCAGATCTGGTAGAAGATACCCACCAGCTTATCCTCCACGTCATCCGCGCCGTAGTTGACAAGGCGATTTTCATCGTCCATGCCCACCCAGGTATCGCCGTAAAGATCGCGGAGGGTCTCGGGATCCGTGGGGGTGTATTCGGCGCGCACCTTGTTATCCCAGCGGATCTCCACGTTATCAAAGGCGCTCTTGCCCTTGTTCCCCGCAGGTGCCCAAAAGCAGACAAAGCCGTCTCTGCCAAGATCGTGACCCAACGTGTGGGTGATCTTGGACTTACCGTTTCCGTCAAAGACGGTCACGTCGTGCTCGTTCTGGATGACGAAGCGGCAGATGAGCTGCTTGCTGCCATCCTCCTTGAGGTAGACTGCTATCTCGTTGTTGACGGTATCGTCCTCAATGAGGATGTGGCGCATATTCGCGAAGGAGATATCGGAGGTGTACATCCTGGTGGCCGGCCAGCCTGTGATGAGACCGATACGGTTATCGTGGAAGGCCAGCCAGATGCCGTCGGGACCCGTGGCGCGGAACTGATCCCGCTGGGTCACACGCAGACCCACGTAGGAGGCCACGTTGTCCACGGTGCCCTTGCGGTCAGCCAGCAGATCCAGCTCGATATAGACCTTCTCGCCCCGTACCCGCCGGGTCATATCGAAGTAGCAATGCTCGGTTGTGCCTACCACCATGCCGTCCTCGAATACCGCGGTGCCGTTGTGGCTCCAATCTTTATTTCCCGAAAGGGAGGCACTAAAGTCCTGCTTGTAGCTGTTTGTCACAGTGGTCGTGGGATTTCCGGGCACCGTCCAGCTGACCTTGAGATTGTCGAAGGTCACCTCTCCGTTGTCCTGATGGGCCCATACCGCCACGTAACCGTTCTCGGGGATATCGTAGCCGAACTTGGCGGTGGTCTTCACAGCGCCATCCTTGTCGGTGACGGTCACGTTCTTGCTGTCGGTGATGGCCACACGGAAGACCAGGGTCTTGGTGCCGTTCTCGTCCGCGTAGACCGAAATAACATTTTCTCGCTGATCGTCCTCCACGGTGACGGTGCGCGCCTTGGTGAAATCAAAGCCGCTGTCAAAGAGGGTGATATTCGGCCACGTATTGATGATACCGACCTTACCGCATTGGAAGGCCAGCCAGATGCCGTTCTGTCCCACAGCGGCGAACTGATCGTCATATTTGGGAAGACGGAGGGCAATGTAACCCGAATCGTTGGGGATCGCCGCGGGGCGGTTGGCCTTCAGATCCACCGTGAGAGTGACCACGTTGGCCTTGACCTTGTGCTTGAGAGCCACGTAGGGATGCTGGCCGTTCACGGCGGTCAGGTATCCCTTGGAGGTATCGGCCATCTCGTTGATCGTCCAGTCCGGATCATTTGCGCCGATGGGCTCGGAGAAGTCCTGGGTATACTCGTAATGCTCATCGGGCTTGGTCTCGGGAGCCTGGGACTCGGTCTCGGGGGCGACGTTGTCCACGAAGTAGTAGGTCTCGGGCTCGGGAGTCTCGACCTCGGTGGGGGCTTCGGTGGGTTGCTCCGTGAGGGTGTCCGTCACGGTGGGAGCCTCGGTCTCGGTCGTGGGATCATTCCCGCGGCAGGCGGAAAGGATCAGTGTCACAGCTAAGAGAGTCAGCAGAATGATGAACAATTTGTTATAGGGCTTCATGGATAACCTCCTATCCAAAGATTTTGAATTCGTAGATGCTGAACCAGTTCTCCCCGTCTCGCTTGGCGCGGAGATAGCGGGCTTCGATATTCAGGTCGGTGAGTATGACCATCAGCTCGTCCTTTTTCCCTTCGTACAGGGTATGGTAGGTCTCTCCGTCCGAGGAATACTCAATGCGGTAGGGCACCCATGCGGATTCCAGCACCAGTTCGATGGCCTTGACGGTGTGTACCGACTTCAGATCCACCGTCAGAGTGGCATCACCGCTCTGCTGGGAGGACCAACGGGTATCGTAGTTGCCGTCTACTGCGTAAGCGGGGGCATTGCCGCCCTCGACATTGGTGGCTTGGGTGGGCTTGCGGAAGGCGAGATTCTCACCCGCAAAGGGATCCGAGCTGTTCCTGTCCGCTTCGGTTGCCTCAAAGACCCGCCACTCGTAGATGCCTTGGTTGTCGGCGCGGATGATCTTGACACGGATATACCGCGCCTCGGATCCGTGGAGATTGATGACGCTGTAGCCGCTTCCTTCGTCGGCGTAGCATCGGTAATCGGTGAAGGTCGCGCCGTTGTCAGAAAGCTGGATCATGTACACCGTATGGATGGCGTACCAGCTCAGGGTCATTTCTCCAATGGCGGTCTTTTTGCCCAGATCCAACGTGATGGTCGCGCCGTTCTCCCCGGGATTCCAGAGTGAGCAGGTATCGCCGTCCTTGACGAGACGGCCATCGCCCTTGGAGGCGTTGACGCTGGCATCCTCGGCCAGATTCTTGCGGGTCTCGGGTACCGGGACGGTGTAGGTATTCTTGGAGATGTAGTCGAAGGTCACCTCGGGAACGCAATGGTTCACCACATCAAGGATCACCTGCTTTTCGGTGACCGTGAATGTGTCGGTGAATTGGATATCCTTCACCGAAGCGCCAACCGATACGGTGTACTCTCCGCTGTCAAGGATCCATGCGCTTTCTCCCTCGTCGTAGGACTTCAGCGCGTCCTCGGTAACCGTGATCTTGACGGTTTCGGACTCTCCGGGAGCCAGAAGTCCCGTCTTGGCAAAGCCGCAAAGCTCCAGCTTGGCTTGCTCCAGCGTGGTCTCGGGCTTGGTGACGTAGCACTGTACGATCTCACGGCCTGCCGTGTCTCCCGTGTTGGTGACGGTCACCGAGACCGAGATGTTCCCGTTTTTCTTTTGGGTGAAGACGGGGGTGGAGTAGGTAAAGGACGTGTAGGACAGGCCAAAGCCGAAGGGGAAGGCCACGTCCACACCGAAGGTCTCGTAGTAGCGGTAGCCCACGTAGATATCCTCGTAGTAGGTCACGTCATGGAGACCGCCGGGGAAATAATCGTAGGCGGGGGTGGACTCAAAGGTCATAGGCCACGTAGCGGTGAGCTTGCCCGCAGGGTTGGTCTTGCCGGCCAGCACATTGGCCACGGCGTGCCCCGCCTGTTCACCGGGGTAGCCGATGTACAGGATGGCATCCACGCTGTCCCGCCAGGAGGCGGTCTCAATGGGATTGCCCGTATTGATGAGGACGGTGACCTTCTTGCCCGCGGCGTGGAAGGCCTTGCTGACACGGTCGATCATGTCCCGCTCGGCCTGATTCAAACGGAAGTCACCGAGGCGGTTACTGCTGTCCACGCCCTCGATGGCCTGGCGGGACAGGACGATCACCGCCGTGTCCGCATCTTTGGCGCACCGCTCGGCGTAAGAGACCGTCACCTCTACGTCCTTGGAGGGATGGTTCACGTCGTGGGCCTCACAGCCACGGAAGGGAGAGCCGCTCTCGTCGTAGAGTGTCAGGGAGCCGCTTGCCTTGATGCCGTCAAAGATGCTGATATTGGTCTTGGAATGGACGACACCCGAGCCGCCGCCGCCATAAACGGTAGCAAAGGAACCGTTTCCGAAGAGGGCTACGGTCGCTCCCTTGTTCAGGGGCAGAGCGGCATCATTCTTGAGCAGCACGAAGGACTCCTCGGCTGCCTGTCTTGCCAGCTCAGCGTGGGCTTCATAGTCTACGCCCTCTTTCTTCTCTCCCTTGGCGGTGCGGGTCTTGGCGACCACCGAGAGGATGTTGCGGCAACAGGTGTCCAAGGCCTCCATGCTGACGGTACCGCTGTTGACAGCGGCCATCAGAATGGCGGGATCGTCGGAGTTGCCCGGCATATTGAGGTCGTTCATGGCCTTGATCTTGCTGTCAATGCTCCCCGTTACGCCGCCCCAATCGCTGGTGACCATACCCACAAAGCCGAATTCATCCCGCAGGATGTTCACCAGAAGCTCCCGCTCGGTGGCGTTGTGGTTGCGGTTGATCCGGTTGTAGGAGGACATGACCACCCACGGCGAGCTGTCACGGACGGCGATGCCGAAGCCCTTGAGGTAGATCTCGCGGAGGGCGCGCTCGGTGACGTTGGCCGAGTAGATGACGCGGGAGGTCTCCTGATTGTTGACGGCGAAATGCTTGATCTCGGCACCGATGCCCGTGGACTGCACGCCGTTTACGTAGGCGGACATGAGGTATCCCGTCAAAAGCGGATCCTCGGAGCTATACTCGAAATTGCGCCCGCCGAATGTATTCTTCTGAATGTTCATACCGGGAGCCAGAAGGATATCCGTACCGAAGGCACGGCCGTCCAGACCGATGGCCTCGCCCACACGGTAGATCAAGTCCTTATCCCAGGAACCGGAGATATTCGTGACCGAGGGATACCACACCGAGGGGGTACCGGCGTCGGAACGCACGCCCGCGGGGCCGTCGTTGAAGCCGATAGCCGGAATGCCGTATTTCCGCAGAGCCAGGGTAGCACCCACCGCCCCCCGCTTGGAGGTGGTGGCGGCACCCGAGGTCAGCTTTGCCTTTTCCTCCGGGGTCATAGCCGCCACCACACAGGCGACGGAATCCTCGGTGAGCTGAACGATACCGTTTTCCATGGTCAGATACAGGGAATCGACAGGCTCGCCGTCAGCGGTTACAGCGTCTACCGTGATCGTGAGCTTTTCTTTGATCTTCCCGTCGGGGCAAGGGAGAGAGATCTCCGGAGGAGTCGCGGAGACCGAGACTCGCTGCTCGGCGATCTCTCCCTTGGCGTCTGCAAGCTTGCAGATCAGCTCACCCGTAACGGTACCATCGCGGAGTAAGCAGGACAGGGATAGAACGATGTTGTCCCCCTCAGCCGTTAAGGTGTGGGCGGCGAGAGACAGGGCGGGAGGGGGCTCGGGTTGAGGCTCGGTCTCTTCCTCGGTTGGCGTCTCGGTGTCGGGGGACGTATCGGCGGCGGTATCGGTGCCGCTGTCCCCCGCCGAATCGGATACAGGGGGGATGGTTCCATCATCGGGGCCGATGGGAGGCGTACAGCCACCGAGCAGCAGAACAGCGGCCAGAAGCAGAGCCGCGAGGGATCGGGTCTTCATTGCATGATCTCCTTAACAAGTAGAATTTGGGATCAATCCGGCAGAATCTCGCCGTTGGGCAGACCCGGCCACTCCTCCAGAGCGGCAACGAGATCATAGCCGTAGTACAGCTCGCTGTTGGGGTCATCGCTCTCTACCATTCTGTAGTAACCGGGGGTAAGACCGTAGGTATCCTTGATGACCCAGACGTAGGTGCCCTCCAGCCCGGAAATGATATCCAGCTCGTAGAGGTCGGAGTAGTAGGCATAGCCCACGATGCCGTCCTGCTTGTTCTGATCGTCGTAGATCACGCCGTAGTCCATGACGAAATCGCAGTTCTTCCACCAGTAGGCGATGCGGTAGAAGCAGCCGTCGTCGGGAATATCCAGCTTCAGGGAGACGTTTGGGTCGGCATCCATCTGGATATTGCCGCCGTAGCCCTCCAGCCAGTCCAGCGCGTCCTGCATACTGTAAAACTCCGCGCCGTCGGAGGTATGGCAAATGACGTGATCGAACTCATAGCGGCCATCGTAGACGGGGGTTTTGCCGTCAAAGGCGGTGCCCACTTGAATGAGGTTGTAGTAAGGATTCTGAGGATCACTCTCGTCCCAGTCCTCGCGGGTGGGGCGGTGGGTCTCAATTTCCTCGGTGGGGGCTTCGGTGACCTCCTCGGTGGGAACCTCGGTAGGGACTTCGGTAGGCTCCTCGGTGGGAGCTTCGGTGAGCTCCGCCGACTCGGTCGCGGGCAACGTGACGGGGGCGGTCTCCGCCGTGGTCTCCTGCTCCTTGGCAGAGTCGCAAGCTGCGAGAAGACCGACAGCGAGGGTGAGGGCCAGCCCTGTGACCATGATCTTATGATGCTTCATATGTACCTCCCGGAATGTTTGATTTTCCTTTCGTATCTTCAAATTTCCAAAAACATTCCAATTCATTATATAGTATAGCATAAATAAATTGCTTTTTCAATTATAAATGCGGGGCTTAAATATTGCATTTCCGATGATTTTGTGTTATAATAGACAAAAACAAACAAACCAAATTCAGGAAGGATGATTGTATGGAATACGTCGGTATCTGCGCCAACGAAAAAAAAGACGCCTATCCCCTGGCCGAAAACTATTCCTCCCATTCTCACGATTCTTATGAGCTGTTTTTGCCTATTGCAGGCTCTTTGGAATTCGAGGTGTCGGATTACCTGTACACCATTGGGCGCGGTTCTGTTTTGATTTTACCTCCTTCTGTAACCCATCGTCTGGTCGTCAAGGACAGCGAACCGTTGGAGTACCTGTACGTACAGTTTACCCCGAGAGCCATCCCCGATGAATCGGAGATACGGACGGCAGTGGATGCATTGTTCCATAACCACGGAGAAGGTGAGTTGAGTATGCGCCGGCTCTCCTCCGAGAGCTTTTCCTACGTGTACGCGGCGGTCAAGCGGCTTTGTATCTCAAGTACGAAAGACGTACATGAGCAATTTTTCCGCATACTCTTTCCCGTTTTATGTGAGATCCTCGCATACGGAACGCCCGTCAGCGGAAAATATGACGGCTTTACCAAGGAGCCGCCGCGCCAAAGCACGCTGACGGATCAGATCATTGAGTATATTTCCCAGCACTATGCGGACATACAGGATCTTTCCTTTGTGGTTGACGTCTTTCACTACAGCACGGTTCACGTCAACAGCCTGTTCAAGAACCGTCTTGGGGTGTCCTTGTGGCGCTACGTTCTTCACATCCGTTTGGATCGCGCCTGCGATATGCTGGTCAATGGTATTCACGCGAGCGAGGTGGCTCTATCCTGTGGGTTTAAGGATTATTCTACATTCTATCGTATGTTCAAAAAATGCTACGGGATCACACCCACGGAGTGTAGGCGGATGGGGAAGAAGCCGGAAATGGTAAGATGATTGCGACATGATGATCGCCCCGATTTTTCACCTTTCGGCGTGTCCGGTGTAGCATAGCTCTCGCAGCTGTCAACCGTTTAAGTGAAAAAATATCGCTGAAAAATTTAATATTCATTCGGGGACATATATGCACGGTGACGAGGTGGTGGACAAGATTTATCCTCCCATCGTGGATCCGGAGATCTTCGCTAAAGTCCGAGCCAAGGTGTCCTGCAACAAAATCGGGAAGCATAGTAATGCCGTTGTTTATCTGCTCAGGCAGAAAATGAAATGCGGCTACTGAGGCGAGAATATGAGTGGCGAATGTGGTACATCAAAACAGGGAGTCCGTACCTACTATTACAAATGCCATGGAAGAAAAAACTTGAGGAACGGGTGCAAGCAACAACCGTACCGCAAGGAGATACTTGAAAAATTCGTGCTGGACAGCATCATCACAGAACTCAAAAAGCCCGGGCAAATGGATTATATCGTCCAAGGCCTTCTGGCACTACAGGAATCACAGATCAAAGCCAACTCTACGCTGAGCATCCTTGAAAGGGAGCAGAAACAAAATGAAAGCGCAATGGAAAACATCATGAACGCCGTCGAGCGTGGCTTCTATACCGCCGCCGCCAATAAGTGCATGAAGGAGCTGGAAGACCGACAGGCAGAGCTGGACGTTTGATCATCATAGAAAGTAGCAAGATGCAAGTTAAAGTCACCGCAAGCGAGATTCGTGCCTACTACGAAGAAGCCCTCACGAAAGAGCCCCAGATGCTCATAAACTTCCTTATACGGGAGATCATCGTGTTCGACAACGAAATACATATCTATTTCAATAGCCCCTTACAGACGGGTCCTGACGCAAGTCAGGGCCTTTCTGTTTGGTAACAGCCAAATAAACCCCCGGCTATGCCGGGGGAGGAGAAGAGCTTCAGCTACAAGCATATGGACAAAAAAATCCTCCGATGTTATAATGAAAGAGGTCTGCCAACCAAATCAAAAATAACAAAGGAGGATGTCCAAATGGACACAAATAGTTTAGCACATACGAAGTGGGAATGCAAGTACCATCT
>JAFULU010000083.1 GCA_017483125.1 Clostridia bacterium | reverse complement strand
GGGCATATCGCGCCCAACGGGCATATCGCGCCCAACGGGCATATCGCGCCCAACGGGCATATCGCGCCCAGCGGGCAAATCTCGCGCGAAGCGCATATCGCTCGCCGTCAGGCGAAATCAGCCTTTTTGTGAGTTTGCGAGATGCCCTTCGGGCACGATATGCCGTGCCGGCGAGATGTGCCCTACGGGCGAGATATGCCCTTCGGGCGTGACGGGCTCCGCCCGACAAACCCCAATTTGAAATTTTCAAAGAAAAATCCAAAACCCCCTTTACAAATCCTTAAAACTGTGTTAAAATAAGGATTGTAAAAGGGAGTAGCTTGCGGCTTTGCCGTTTCCTGCGCGTCAGTACGGTCAACCGACCCGCGCGGGAATGAAATAGCAAGACTTTTACCGAACAGTCTTTCGGGCTTTCGGTAAAAGTCTTTTTATTTCGGCTGCTTTCAAAAAGAAAGAGAGGTAAAACGACGTGAATTTCTTCCAACAGCTGGCAGACCTCTTCTCCAACGTCACCAACATCACCCTCCCTCAGGTGGCCATGTGGTGCATCGGCGGTCTGCTCATCTATCTGGCCATCAAGAAGGACATGGAGCCTACCCTGCTATTACCCATGGGCTTCGGTGCCATTCTGGTCAACCTTCCCATGTCGGGCGCGGTGAACCAGTGGGTGGAGGGTGTCCTGGAGGAGGGCCCCATCGACGTGCTCTTTGCCGCGGGTATCGCCAACGAGCTCTTCCCCCTGCTTCTGTTCATCGGCATCGGTGCCATGATCGACTTTGGCCCCCTGCTCTCCAACCCCAAGCTCATGATCTTCGGCGCGGCCGCCCAGTTCGGTATCTTCTTCACCCTGTGTCTCGCGGGTGTGGTGGGCTTTGAGCTGAAGGACGCCGCCTCCATCGCCATCATCGGTGCCGCCGACGGCCCCACCTCCATCTTCGTAGCCAACTACTTCGGCTCCAACTACACGGATGCCATCATGGTGGGCGCCTACTCCTACATGGCCCTGGTGCCCATCGTCCAGCCCCCCGTCATCAAGCACCTCCCCCCCCCGACGGAGCGCCGGATCCGTATGAGCAACAAGGACATCTGCGTGTCCAAGCGCACTAAGCTCCTGTTCCCCATCGTCATCACGATCATCACGGGTATCGTCTCCCCCAAGAGCGTGGCCCTCATCGGCTTCCTCATGTTCGGTAACCTCATCCGCGAGTGCGGTGTGCTGGACAGCCTCTCCGAGACCGCCCAGAAGGTGCTGGCCAATCTGGTCACCCTGTTTTTGGGTCTCACCATCGCCACCAAGATGCAGGCCGAGTTCTTCCTGCGCTTCGAGACCCTGCTCATCATCGGTCTGGGCCTGTTCGCCTTCATCTTCGATACCGCGGGCGGTGTGGTCTTTGCCAAGATCCTCAACATTTTCCTGCCCAAGGACAAGAAGATCAACCCCATGATCGGCGCGGCAGGTATCTCTGCCTTCCCCATGTCCGCCCGTGTGGTGCATAAGATGGGTCTGGAGGCCGACAACTCCAACTTCCTGCTCATGCACGCCATCGGCGTCAACGTCTCGGGTCAGATCGCCTCGGTCATCGCGGGCGGTATGATCCTCAACCTCATCGGTTAATGAAAGGAGGGAATCACTATGAAAAAGCTGTTTGCCGTTCTGATGACCCTCCTGCTGGTCCTCTCTCTGCCCGTGTTTGCCATGGCCGAGGAGACCACCACCGCTCCCGAGACCTCGGCTGATACCACCGCCGAGGAGGTCACCGCTACCCCCGAGGCAACCGAGGCCCCCACCGAGGAGGTCACCGAGCCCGAGAGCGAGACCGAGGCCGAGACTGCCTACAAAATGCAGTTCGGCTTCTACCCCGAGACCCTGCTTGAGACCCTCCCCGTCATGGGCATGGGTATGCTGGGTATCTTCCTCGTGACCTGCGTCATCGTGCTGGCCGTTGTGGTGCTGAGCAAGCTGGGCGGGAAGGATAAAGAGGAATAAGTCTGATCCCATAAATGAAAACAAGGTGTCTGTCAAAGGGCAGGCACCTTGTTTTTTTCAGTTGTTCGTATGGGTGGCAATATGGGTATGATTCTCGGTATATTCCGCGAAGAGTTCTTCCAGCCCCGTGACCTCCACGGCGGGGACGTAGACGGCGGCGTATTCGTCCCCCACCTGCTTGTAGAAGGCGTAGAAGGGAACCGACCACAAAAAATGCCCCGCGGTAGACTTTTTGTAGACCAGCCCCACCGAATCGTACTCCGAAAAGTCCACGTCGCAGCCTACCTCACGGCAGAGCAGACACCCGGTGGCGCCGTATACGTAGCCGGCCTTCAATAACTCCTCGGCCTCCGTGAGAGGGACGGTCTTCGCCTTGCCGACCGTGACCGTGTAGTCGGCGGTATTCCGCGGCTCGCTGTAGGTGAGTTTCTTGAAAACCAGCTCGTTGCTGTGTGCGTAGTCCACGTATTCATAGTCCAGTGTCACCGTAAAGGCGGGGAGGGAAGCAATGGAGTAGGGATACTCCTCTGCTCCCTCGGGCGGGTAGCCGTTCAGGGTCACGATCAGCTCATGAAAGGATGACAAATAGCCCGAGCCTTGGTATTCGATATTCCGCCATTCAATGTCCGCGTCCCGAAACTCCTTACCGAGCGTCTTCTCCAGATAGTCGATCCCCCTGTCCAGGGCTGTCAGGATCTCCCCATCACGGCTGTCTTTGAGGAGTGTCGGGAAGCGATTTTTTTCGGTCAGGATCTCGGCGGGGCAGTCAAAGGAGAGCGCGCCTCCTTGCTGAATGGTAAAGGTGATATGCTGACCGACCTCCTCGGGACCGATATTGGCGACGTATCGGGAGGGCGTTATCATCCCGGAGGTGCCGCTCCATTTCATCTCGTAGTCCGTGTCGGTGATCCCCGTCATATCCCCCGCGGTGGGGAGCCATTTTTGGATGAAGGCATCCAGCGTTTCCTCATCAAAGAAGTTTACCTCCTCGTAGATCGGGAGATAGCCCTCGGTGGGCAGGGGCGCGGCGTGGCGCAGTTCATCCCCATCCGCAAGAGTGTACCAGCGATCCGTGACGGAAATCACAAATCCGAAATAATCCTCGACGTAAGGGGGATAATGGGTCACCTCCGCCGTAACCTCCACCACGGGAATATCCTCCCCCAGATCAGGCGGTGACCAAGGCAAAAGCTCCCCCGATACGGGAGGATCCAGCAGATCCGTCGGGCGGTCGCCAAAGGGATCCCGCAGGAGGAGCGGTGCCAGATGGTGCAGTCCGATGGCCACGCACAGACACGCCGCCACCGCGGGAATGGGCACCCACCACAGCCGCTTGGCCCGTCTCAGCGTTGGGGAGGGCTTCATCTCCATATCCCGCTCCACAAACTCGGCTACCAGCTCGTCGTCAATATGCCCGACGGCATCCAAAAACCGTTTCGCGCTCATACATTAATCCCCTCCTTTTCAAGCTCTGTCCGTAATTCCTTCCGAATCCCCGCCAGCTCCCGCTTCACCGACGACTGACTGACACCCAGCCTCTCCGCGATCTCGGCCACGGTTCTTGCCGCGTAGAACCGCGCCATGAAGATATACCGCCGCCGCTTTTTGCACCTCCGCAGGTAGCGGGAGATGACTTCCCCGATCAGCGCGCTCTCGGCCTCGTCGGGGGCGGGGGTGTCGGCCAGAAAGCCCTCAAAGTCCGAGAGGGACTCCACCGCCTCGGGGGGGATCCGCCTGTCTCTGCGGTCGCGGTCGTAGCGGTTGATGGCGATGCTACGGATGATCTTGGTCAGATACCCGCCCAGAGAAACGGGACGGGTGGGGGGAATGGTCTCCCACGCCCGGAGGTAGGTGTCGTTGCGGCATTCCTCACAGTCAGCGTCATTGCGCAGAATATTGTGGGCGACCGTCCACAGGTATGACCCGTACTTGCGGTCGCTCTCGGTGATGGCGGCCTCATCCCGCGAAAAGAACAGGTCAACAATGGCCTCGTCGGACAAAAGCCCGTCGGGGTCTTTTCTGCGGGTAAGCTTCTCGCTCATGGGGCACCTCCTTTGCGTGGCGTTGGGGTTTCTATACGTATAGACAAGATTTTTTTGGAAATGGGTCGGGGGAGGAGAATTTTTTTCAAATTTGGGTTTATCGGGCAGAGCCCGAAATGCAAAATGCAAAATGCAAAATCGGAGAACGGCGGAACGATACGGCAAGTTTTTGCGCAAATGATTTTCCTATAGGGAACAATGACTTTTCGGGTTTTTATCACACAATTTTACCATAAAAACTGGCTTTTGCGTCAGCAAAAGGCTACATCAATTTTGCATTTTGCATTTTGCATTCTCTAACTCCCCGCTAAACCCCAATTTGAAGCTTTCCATCTCTCCCCAAAAACCAAAGAGACGGCCCGAAGACCGCCTCTTTGAAGTCGGGAAGGATCTTACTTTTCACCCTCCGCCCAGACCAGCCGTCCGTCCTTCTCCTCGATGGCCAGGAATACGGGCCGCTCCTGGCGGCTTCCCACGGCGGCGTTGGGGGAATGGAAGGAGAGGTACATCTGCCCGTCCAGATCCGTGAAGATCATGGCGTGACCGCCGTCGTACTCACCCGTCATGGCCTTGGAGTAGAGCAGCTCCTTTTCGTGGATCCACTCGCCGTCCAACCGCCCATTGGAGCTTCTCGCCACCGCAACGGTGTAGCCGAAGGCGTCAAAGTTGGACCACAGCATGAGGAGATCCCCCTCCTTGGTGGTGTACAGCCAGCAGCCATCGGTGACACCCGCCACGGCCCACTCGGGCTCGTTGGCCTTGAACAGCTCCATGGGCTCGGAGATGAAATGGGTGAAGTCCTCCGAGAGCTTGGCGGCGGCGAAGGAGCCGATACCGCCCGGCATACAGGTCCACTCGTGAACGAAGACCATCCAGGGCTGACCCTCGGGATCCACGTACAGAGTGCCGTCGATGGAGTCCCAATCGGCGGGGGTGATGTGACCGTTCGTGATCTCCACGAAGGGTCCCTCGGGGGAATCCGACTTCAGGATGATACAGCCGCGATGCTCGGTCACGCTGTTGTAATAGGTGGTGAACATATAGTAGGCGCCCTTGTACTTGTGTACCTCGGGTGCCCAGTGACTACCGCCGTCGGTGTCGGGATTGCCCACCGAGGCCACGGTGCCCACCTTTTGCCAGGAGCCCCCCAGATCACCCGAGGTGTTCTTGTAGCAGGTCCAGCCCGTGCCGTAGGCGTAGTAGACGCCGTCCTCCACCAGAATGCAGGGGTCGCGGAGCTTGTTGATGCTGGATGTGATCATGGTATACTCCTTTTCCGAGCCCTTCACGTCCAGATCCATGGGGACCACCAAGGCTCCCTCGGCGGTGGTAAAGGTACTCATCAGATATTCTGCGCAGGCATAGGCCGAGCGGTAGGTGGTGGTGGCGATGAGCAGGTCACCGCCCTCGCCGCTCGCGTGGGGCTTGACCTTTATGGCGTACTCACCCTCGGCGAGGGTGGCCTTCAGCTCGGCGGTCTCGGCGCGCTCGTCGCAGTTGAAGAGGATCTTCTTGGTGGGATTCTTGCTTGTGTCCTGGATATTGACCTCACAGCCCGTGTAGCTCTTGATCATGACGCTGAGCATATTCGCCGCCTGTACCGTTTCGGCGTCGGCTCCCTTGTCGTGGAGGATGCGGTAGGTGGCCCGCTTCTGCCCCGCCTTAATGATCTCCAGAAGGACGGGCTCGGTGTCCTCCTCCTCGGTGGTGATTTCCTCGGTAGGAGCCTCGGTGACGGCTCCGTCGGTGGTCTCGGGGGTGGACTCACCGCTGTCGGTGACGGTGGCGGTGGTGTCGGTTGCGGGAGGCGTAGGCTTACCTTCGCAGGAACCAAGGAGCAGGACCGCCCCCAGAAGGAGCGCGGTCAGGGAGAGAAGGGAACGGGTGTGTTTCACGGTAGGGTCTCCTTTTTCGGTTGTTGCCTCCATTATAACACGAAAGAAAGCATCTGTCAATACGCAATCCGTACCGACAGACGCTTTCAGCTTTTAGTTTTCCTTGTTCTCAACTTCGCGGAACACGCAGAGATCTCCTTGGGCCTCCACCGTGACCCGATCCCCCTCACGGATCCTCCCCGTCAGCATCTCCCGCGCCAGAGGCTCCTCCAGAAGCCGTACCACCGCCCGACCCAAAGGCCGCGCCCCATATTTGGGATCCAGCCCCGCCTTTGCCACCAGAGCCACCGCCTCCTCGGTGAAGTCCAGCGTGATCCCCAGCTTCGCCACCCGCTCCTTCAAAGCGTCCAGAAGCAGGGAAGCGATCCGTCTGGTTTCATCCTCCCCCAAGGAGCGGAAGACCACCACCTCGTCCACCCGCCCCAGAAGCTCGGGACGGAAGGCCTCCTTGAGGGCGGCCAGCATCCGTTCCTTGTCGCGGTCTCCTTCTTTGACCGTGGAAAAGCCCACAGAGGGCTTCCCCGTCTCCCCCGCCCCCAGATTGGAGGTCATGATGATGACGGTGTGGCGGAAATCCACACGCCGCCCGCGGGAGTCGGTGAGGGAACCGTCGTCCAGCACCTGCAAAAGCAGATTGAACACGTCGGGGTGGGCCTTCTCCATCTCGTCGAACAGCACCACCGCGTAGGGTCTGCGCCGTACCCGTTCGGTGAGCTGGCCCCCCTCCTCGTGGCCGATGTACCCGGGAGGAGAGCCGATCAGCCGCGCCACGCTGTGCTTCTCCATATACTCCGACATATCGAAGCGGATCAAGGCCTTTTCGCTCCCGAACAGAGCCGCCGCCAGGGCGCGGGTCAGCTCGGTCTTGCCTACCCCCGTCCGTCCCAGAAAGATGAAGGAACCCATGGGCCTGCGGGGATCTCCCAGACCCAGCCGCCCCCTCCGTATGGCGCTCGCCACCAGAGAAACCGCCTCGTCCTGCCCTACTACCCTGGCCTTCAGGGCGTCCTCCAGGGCCATGAGCTTTTCCCCCTCGCTCTCCATGAGACGGGATACGGGGATCCCCGTCCATTCGGTCACCACGTCGGCTACCGCGGCGGCGGTCACCACCCCACCGTCCTCCCCTCGGCGGGGCACCCCCTCCCAGGCCTCCTTGGCGGCGCGGTACTCCTCCCGCAGAGTCTCCTCGCGGTCCCGTAAAGCCGCCGCCCGCTCGAATTCCTGTGCCTTCACCGCCTCCTCCTTCTCACGGGACAGGGTGGTCAGCTCCCCCTCCATGCGCTTGAGATCGGGAGGCTCGGTGAGGGAGGAGAGCCGCAGAGCCGCCGCCGCCTCGTCCATGAGGTCGATGGCCTTGTCGGGCAGGAAGCGGTCGGGAATGTACTTCACCGAAAGCTCCACCGCCGCCCGCAATGCCTCATCGGTGATCTTCATGCGGTGGTGGGCCTCGTACCGCGGGCGCAGACCCGACAGAATGCGGATGGCCTCCTCCTCGGTAGGCTCCCCCACCGTCACCGCCTGAAACCGTCTCTCCAGAGCCGCGTCCTTTTCAATGTGAAGGCGGTACTCCTCCGCCGTGGTGGCCCCAATGACACGGATCTCCCCCCGCGCCAGAGCGGGCTTCAGGATATTGGCGGCATCCACCGCCCCCTCCGCCGCTCCCGCCCCCACGATGGTGTGAAGCTCGTCGATAAAGAGGATGATGTCGGGCTTGTCCCGCACCTCGGCCATAACGCTTTTGAGGCGGTCCTCAAACTCCCCGCGGTACTTCGCCCCCGCCACCATGGAGGGAATGTCCACCGTCACCACGGTCTTGCCCTTCAAAGGCTCGGGGATGTTCCCGTCTGCGATGCGCTGGCACAGCCCCTCCACCACGGCGGTCTTCCCCACCCCGGGCTCCCCGATGAGGCAAGGGTTGTTCTTGGTACGGCGGGACAGAATGCGGATGACTCGCTCGGTCTCCCGCTCCCGCCCGATGATGGGGTCCAGGCTCCCCCCACGGGCCTTGGCGGTGAGATCTCTGCCGTACTTGGAGAGGGTCGGGGCACCGTGAATGCCCTCGCGGCCCTTTTCCTCCCGCTGGGAGCGGGACTCACCCCGACTGCTCTCCCGCCGCTCCTCTCGGCTCTCGCGCCCGCTCATGCGCTCCTTGGGGTAGCCCTCCTCCCGCCCCGTGGGGGAGGCCAGAAAGCCCACCACGTCCCGCCGCAGCTCCTCCACGGGAACCGAAAGGGAGGTCAGAAGCCGCACCGCCACGCAGTCGGGCTCCTCCAGAATGGCCAGAAGCAGGTGCTCGGTGCCCACGTAGGACTGCCCCGCCCGCCCCGCCTCGGCGGCGGAATCCTGAATGATGCGCCGTACTCTGGGGGTCATGTCCGAGGGGGAGACCCGACTTCTGGCCCCCGCCCCCGACAGCTCCACCACAGCCCCCCGAAGCCTGTCGGCCTCCACCCCGCGGGCGGTCATGAGCTTGGCGGCGATGCCCTCCCCCTCGGTGAGCAGGCCCAGAAGCAGATGCTCCGAGCCGACGTAGGTGTGTCCCAGGGTAGCCGCCTCCCGCAAGGCCCCGTTGAGGGCGTTCTGGGCGCGGGTCGTGAATCGGTTGGTCATAGCTT
>JAFULU010000082.1 GCA_017483125.1 Clostridia bacterium | reverse complement strand
CTCTCCTCATCCACCACCTACGGTGGTCCCCCTTCCCCGCTGGGGAAGGCTCACGAGGAAACCCACCGCTAAACCCCAATTTGAAACACCAATCGGGATACGAAACCGTACCCCGACAGGTAAAATCTTACTCCTTGGCAAAGTCCATCCCCGCCAGCTCCTCCTTGGAGTATCTGTAGCGGGTATTGCAGAAGCGACAGACGATCTCCAGCTCCTCGGGCTTGCCCTCGGCGACCTGCTCGGACAAGAGATCCATGACCTGCTTTCGGCCCAGAGACGCCATGACGGCATCCATCTTGCCCTTGGAGCAGTTGCACTTGTAGTCCACCTCCAGCTCGTCGAAGATATCGTAGGGAATATCCCGCAGAGCCACGTCCATGATGGCCTTGTTGTCCATGCCCTTGTCGATCATGGAGGACAGATGGACCAGATCGGCGGCGTTGCGCTCCAGCAGATCAATGGTCTGCTCGTCGGCGAAGGGAAGGAGCTGAACCAGAATGCCTCCCGCGGCGCGGCAGGAGTGGTCTGTGTCCACCAGCACACCCAAGGCGCACAGAGTCGGCACCTGCTCGCTCTCGGCGTAGTAGGTGGTGATGTCCTCGGCGATCTCGCCGCTGGTCAGAGCGACAGACCCGCTCTCGGGGATCTCACCGCCCAGATCCTTGATGACGTTGACGGTGCCGCTCCCCACAAGACCGCCCACGTCCAGCTTGCCGTTGGACTTCAGGGGCAGATCGGCGGCGGGATTCTGAATGTAGCCGCGGACGTTGCCGATCCAGTCGCTGACCGCGAGAATTCTGCCCGCGGGTCCGTCGCCCTCAAAGGACACGGTGATGGTGTCGGTCTCCTCACCCAGCATACACCCCATCATGGAGGTGACGGTGAGGACTCTGCCCAGAGCCGCCGTAGCGGTGGGGGAGGGCTTGTGGTATGCAATGGCCTGATTGACCATATCGGTGGAACGAATGACGTGTACCCGCGCGCTTCCATCTTGGGTCATGGCGCGGAGAATGGTGTTCTTGCTCATGGTGTTTCGCTTTCTGTATGGTAATATTATTGTGCTTTAGAAGTCCTTCATGTGACGGTCAGCCCAAGTCCGCGCAAAGATACCAATCCCCCCGCTTCCTCGTCCTCGCCACCACGTACCATCTCTCGGTGGTTTCGGTCACAGGCGAGAAATCAAAGTCGGAGTAGATCCCGCAAAGATCGAACCCCGCCTCGTCCAGGGCGGCGGTCAGCTCTGCCTCGTCAAAGCACCGCTCGGTCTGCTCCTCGTCGGAGCGGACGTAAGCACCGTCCTCCCCCTCGGCAAAGAGGGACAGGTAGAACTTGCAGAGACGGCTCTCGGGATGGTATTCGTTCTGCCAGCCGCAGAAGACCGCGCGGCCGTCCCCGTCCTCATCCTCCAGAATGTACGCATTGTTTCCGTAGGTGTGGGCAAACTTGTAGGGGCTGTTGACGTCAAATACCAGAAGCCCCCCGGGGGCAAGGTAGAGGTGAATACATTTCAGACACGCCAAAAGATCCCCGTCACCGCAGAGATAGTTGAGACTGTCGAGACAGCACACCGTGGCGTCCACGGTGCCGTACAGCTCGAAGTCCCGCATATCCTGCTGCAGGAAAAGGGGGGCGGGGTGCCTCGCAAGCTCCTCCATGGCGGCATCGGTGTCAAGTTCGTCCGGGTCAAGACCCAATCGCTCACAGGCCTCCTCAAAGAGGCGGTCGGTGCGGTCATTGTTCTTGTCGCAGGCCTCGGCCAGCATATCGGAACTGCCGTCGATGCCGATCATATCGTACCCGCGGTCGGCCAGCGGGAAGGTCATGCGCCCCGTGCCGCAGGCCAGATCCAACACGATCTCGGGCTTGGCGGGAAGGAACTTACCGAAGCAGGCCTCGATAAAGTCACTCCACCGCTCGTAGTCCACGTCGGCGTTGAATCGGTCGTAGGCGGAGGCGATGGCGCGGTATCCGTCGTACATAGGTATCCTCAAAAAAATGGTAAGCAGGGAAAGGGAATCAGGAGCGGCGTCGGTCGGTCACCCCGGGGTGGCGGTTGGCCTCCAGACTGTCCAGGGCCTTGTTGTAGCCGTCGCTGCCGTACTTCAGGCAACGGTTGACACGGCTGATGGTGGCGGTGCTGAGTCCCGTCTGGGCGGCGATGTCGGCGTAGACGGCGTTGGCCCGCAGCATACGGGCGGCCTGCATACGGCGGGACATCTCCTGCAGCTCGGAAACCGTGCACAGGTCCTCAAAAAAGCTGTAGCAATCCTCAACAGTCTCGAGCGTCAGGATGGCTTCAAACAGAAAATCCAGCTTCTCGTCCTTGATCTTGCTTGCCATGGTGAAACTCCTTTCGGCGTAGGGTACAATACCCCACCTTATTTAGAGTTATTATACCACATTTTTCGTCCCGTGTAAAGAGGATTGACCAAATTCACCAAAATTTTTCCGCTGTTTTTCGGTAATTTCAAAAACACCACCGAAAAGACCACCAAAAAACAAGCCCCCGCCGAAGCGGGAGCCTGTGTTGGAGAGAGCTTACTGGTTCTGGTTCTTGCCGGCCAGACCGTTCTCGTAGGACTGGATCATCTTCTTAGACGTGACACCCGTACGACTTCTACTCCGTGCATTGAGCTTTTTAAGCCATTTTTCGGTGCTTTTGCCCGTAAATATCTTGATTTCAAGCTTCGCCGTATCATCATCTGTTAATGTGACAAAGATTTTGTCAATATATTGGGCTACGAATTCGTTTGTTATAATGCCCGTACTTGCATCCTTGATGGCTGCATCAAGCCTTGCTTTTACCTCTCCGATATGCTTGCGGTATTCCTCTTTGGTGAATAACTGTTCCTCAAGCTCCGCGAGAGCTTTCTGCGCTTCCTCTACCTCTCGGTCGCAGGTTGCGGTCATAGATTTGAAATTAGTCGTTGTAATAGCGCCTGTCGTGACAAGCTCCAAGAGCTTGTTTTTCTTTTGATCTGAAAGCTCTATGATACGCTTCTGTTCGTCAATCTGTTTTGCGGTTTCATCATCCGCTTCCATTGACTTGAACATTTCCTCGTAGCTTGCAAGGAGTGCTTCCACATCCACTCTCGTTTCGCTGAATACCTCGAACAAGATGGGCTTGACCTCATCCTCGTATATCGGGAAGGACGGGCAGGCATCCGCGCCGTTGTTGATCTTATTGGAGCATACCCACTTGGAGTTTACTTTGCCGTCCTTGCTCTTGGATTCACGGCGGTAGTATGCGGTGCCGCAATGGGCGCAATACAATTTACCCGTCAGCAGATTGGCGTGGTTGCAGATGCCTTGACGGTTCTTTACGTCCTCACTTCTGCGAGCCAACACCTCGTTTGCCTTATCCCATATTTCTTCGGATACGATGGCAGGAACGATCTCACCCGTTTCGTCCTTGAACATTACCCATTCTTCGGGCGGTAGGAATTTCTGCTTCTTGGTGAACATATCCACGATACGCACTTTATTGCCAACGTAATATCCCTTGTATTTGGGGTTAGATATGATGCCCGACATTGTGGTGTGAGCAATTTTGTTGCCGTTGTAATTGCGGTAGCCCTGATCGTAGAAAATCTTTTCAAGCTGCTTCATACTGTATTCGCCCGTGGCATAAAGACGGAACAGATCTCGCACCATCGGTGCTTGGCTCTCGTCAATGACAAGTCGCTTATCCTCTTTCTTATAACCGAAGATTCGGCTGTTGCCAAGTACAACGCTTGATTTGATGGCTTGCTGATGTCCGAATTTTACACGCGAGGACAGCTTGCGAAGCTCGTCCTGCGCAATCGAGGACATGATTGTAAGGCGAAGCTCTGCATCCTCATCGAGGGTATTGATGTTATCGTTTTGGAAGAACACGCCGACACCCATATTCAGAAGTTCTCTTGTGTATTGCAGGGAGTCGAGAGTGTTACGGGCGAATCGGGAGATCTCCTTGGTGATGATGAGATCGAACATTCCTTCTTTTGCATCTGCAATCATTTCGTTGAAATGTTTTCTTTTCTTCGTGGAGATACCCGAAAGTCCTTCGTCAACGTAGCCGGGCACGTAAGTCCATTTTTCATTTTTCTGTATGAATTCTTCGTAATACGATATTTGGTTATCGAGCGAGTTTATCTGTTCATCGGTATCCGAGGATACGCGGGCATAAAATGTTACTCGCAGAGGAATATCGTATATCGATTTCGTTCGCAATAATGTTCTGATATTTAATATATCCATACTATCATCCTTTCTTAAAGTTCGTTATATCATTATCTATCGACTTTATTATATCACATTCGACCTCATAATGCAATACCCAAATCGAAATTTGCCAAAATCTTTCTTTGGCATCTATGTATCGGAAGAACCTTGCGGTATCTTCCGAGGTGAGTACGCTCACCTTGCATCCCTTTCGGGAGATCGTTTTGCTTTTCTTATGGCAATCTTTTCGGTCATTCTCTTATATTCCTTTTCGGAAATCGTGCCGTGTTCAAATAGATAGCGGTTGAAATAATTCAGCCAAATATCCTCTGCCATACGCTTTTCGCGTTCTTCATCGGTTAAAACTTTCCCCATTCAATTACCTCGTTCTTTCAAAATTTCTCAAATATATTTTCCTCCTTCCGAGAGAAAAATATACCAAGATTGGAAATGGGCGTACCGAAACGGTGCGCCCTGCGTGCTTACATACTTTGTTCCCATTCATGCTTCTTACGCTCCTTTCTGCTAATGGGCATCGTGGTGCAATCCTGCGGTTGACGGTAGCTCTCGATGCTTG
>JAFULU010000081.1 GCA_017483125.1 Clostridia bacterium | reverse complement strand
TCCACCAGGAAGTAGAGGTAGTCGGCGTCGCGGGAGACCTGGGCGCCGATGATGTCGTTACGGCCCGAGGTCTCGGTGTAGACCAGATTGCCGTAGCCGGGGGCGTTACGGTCCTCGGTGTTGCCGATATAGGCACCGTAGTAGGGCTCCACGTCCTTCCACTGATCATAGCCCGCGTTCAGGTCGATGGTCTTCTGGGCGGAGGGGGTGGGGATGGGGCGTGCGCCCTTGAACTGACGGACGAAGTTGACCAACTGGTAGTAGTAGTGGTCCTGCACTGCCCCCTTGGTGGGCTCAATGTCGCGGGAGTACTCGTCGTTGTACTGGTCGGGGAAGGCGTTCGGCACGGCGGCGGGACCCGACTCGGGCCACACCTCGTAGCGGCCCACGCGGAACTCGTTCCAGCCCGTGACGAAGATGACCTTGGGGTCTACCTCCAGAGCATACTTGAACTGCTCGGCGAAGTTGTAGCCCCACTTGGAGGCCTCGGCCCCCTCCTTGACGTAGCGGTCCTTATACTCGGAGGTATAGGAGCGGCCCGCGATGTTGTTACCGCTCATGGCGGCCAGGGCCTTGTTTTCGTAGTCGTGGTTCATGGCGATACCCACGGTCATCTGCTCCACCACACCGTTCTTGCGGTCGGCGCTGTTCTTGTAGTAGACAGCCTGGGGATACATGGACAGCCAGCCCCAAGAGGCGTTGTCGGTCTTATCCACCACGTAGCCGGGCTGACCCGCGCGGAAGGTGAAGAAATTGGAGATCTCCTTCTCAATGGGGGAGGCGTTGGGGTTGAAGGAGCCCTTGATGGCCATGAGCATGGGCTTGTCGTCCCAGTAGAACCAGAGGTTCTGGAACTTGCCCGCGCGGAAGACGTCCAGGTAGAGAGACTGGACCTGGGTGTTGGTGTAATTCTTGTCCCAGAAGGGGAGCATGAAGGAGACCTTGGGGGCCTTGAGGCCGTCGTTCATGGCGTCGGTCCACTCCTCCATGAGGGGGGTGTAGGCGTTGCGCCAGGTCATCTCGGCGTTGGTGTTATCGGTGAAGATGACATCCACGCCCGCGTTGGCCAGAAGCTCGGCCTGCTTGCGGAGCACCCACTTATCATCGCCGCGGTAGTAGCCGTAGACGGGCTGATTCCAGAAGTAGGAGTGGGTATTGTTCCAGACGGGGTTATCCCAGTCCCGCATGGCCTCTGGGTACTTCTCGGAGTACTGCTGGACATTGACGGGAACGTGGGTGGTAAAGCCGTCGATGTGCCAGGTCCAGTAGAACATGGCCAGGGTCTTGTCGGCCTTGAGGTCGCCCACGTCGGCGTTAGTCAGGGACACACGGCCCAGGCCGTCGGTGAAGACCCAGGTATCGGGCATGACGGGGTGGGTGTAGATCAGGCTGTCCTCGGGGATGACGTAGGCGGGAGGCGCTACGTGATCGCCCGTGACGGTATCCTCGGGCTTGGAGCACTGCATGAAGTAATCCTCCTTTTCCTCATTGAAAACGATCTGCATGACGGGATACTGGACGTTATTCTCCACGGGGAAGCCGTCGCGGTAGACGTAGCCCTTGAAGTTCTCCACGGTGCCATAGACGTACATGGCGGGAGCCTTGGTGAAGTTCTCGGCGAGGAAGAGGTAATCGCCTGCGGGAAGCTCGTCGAACATGACACCCTGCATGGCGTTGTCCACCAGGGTAATGTGACCCGCGCCCGCGGGGGCCTCGGCCACGGTCTTTTCATAGGTGCCCTTCCAGGCGTAGACGTGCATGTCGATCTCGATATCGGTGGCCATGTAGGTAGCCATCTTGAACTGGACGCCCACGAAGGAGGAGGTGACGTTGGCACGGATACCGAAGGCGGAGTTCATGTTGAACACGGCCTCACCCGACTGATTCTTGTAGGGATACTGAATGCTGCGGATGTCCCCCGAGGCCTCGCAATTACCGAAGGGCTCGGCGGGGGCGTCTGTAAAGCGGATCTTCAACTCGGGCTCTCCTCTCTGCTCCACGCCGTTGACGTACAAAAATCCCTTGGAGTCGGTGGGGCTTGAATTGGTCCAGACACCCACGTCGGCACCGCCGTCGGCGATGTGGAACAAATACTCGCCCGCGGGCTGGGGATCAAACTCCACCCAGTGGTACTGACCATCCTTCAGAGGCTTGAATACCTTGGAGGCGATGGGGGTGGAATTCACGGTCTTGTCGTAATTTCCCTGCCACTTGTAGAGGTACAGGGTAGCGTAGGAATCGGGCTTGGTCCACGTAGGCATACAGAAGCCGAAGGCCGTGAACTCGCCGTTTACCATGGCGCGGTAGGAGTAGGTCTTACCCACGCGGATGGGCTCGCGGTTACCCGTACCGTTCTGGATGCTGATCTCCGAGGCGGCGGAGACGGGAATGATGGCGGCGAAGACCGCGGCCACCATGGTCAGGCACAGGATCAGAGCCAGCAGGCGTTTGATTTGAATTTTTTTCATGGGGGAATCTCCTTTCGGGGGGATTGTATACATTGTATCACATCCGTTGCGTTTCGTCAATAGAAAATCACGAATTTGTCAAAGCCGCGGCATAGGTATTGCAATCAGCGGCATTTTGTGGTATACTGTACCCAGAAAAACGAAAGGAAGCACCGCCATGACATCCTTCCCCATCCTCACCGCCGCCCAGATGAAGGCCTGCGACGGCTATACCATCCACACCCTGGGAGTCCCCTCCCGCGTTCTTATGGAGCGGGCCGCCGCCAAGGCGGTGGCTTTTCTGCTGGACCGCACCGATCTTTTCCCCGCGGGGCCCGTGGTGCTTCTCTGCGGAAGCGGCAACAACGGCGGGGACGGCCTGGCTATGGCGCGGTTCCTCACCGACGGGTCGGCGGGGGAGAAGCGCAAGGTCACCGTGATCTACGCGGGGAAATACACCGAGGCGGGGGCCCCCGATGAGGACCGCATGAGCGAGGAGTGCCGACGGCAGTACCTTTTGGCACGGGCGGGGATGGTCACCATCCTGCCCCCCGCCGCGCTGGGAGATGCCTTGGCCGATGCCGCCGTGGTGGTGGACGCGGTGTTCGGGATCGGGCTGGATCGGCTCATCACGGGGGAAATCGCTTCCCTGCTGACCGCCGTAGCCGAGGGCGGAGTGCCCGTGCTGGCTGTGGATATCCCCTCGGGAGTGAACGCCGACACGGGGGCGGTCATGGGGGTGGCTCTGCCCGCCATGGCTACCGTGACCATGCAGGCCTTGAAGGCGGGGCTTCTGCTCTACCCCGGGGCGGAGCTGTGCGGGGAGATCGCCATAGCCGATCTGGGTATCGACCTGACTCCCGCCAAGCAGCCCTTTGCCCGTCTTACCGATGAAGCTCTTCTGCGGCGCGTTCTGCCTCCCCGCAAGCGGCGTTCCCACAAGGGAACCTACGGGCTTGTGTCCCTGCTCTGCGGCTCCGAGGGCATGAGCGGGGCGGCGGTGCTGGCTACCCGAGCGGCTCTGCGGAGCGGCGTGGGACTGGTGCGGGTGCTGACCCCCGACTGCAATCGGGCGGTACTGCAAACCGCCGCCCCCGAGGCCATTGTGGCGGCCTATACCTCCGATCAGGATATCAAGCGGCAGACCGACGCCTCGGCTATGGTGGCGGGGTGCGGCTTGGGCACGGGGGATACTTCCCTGCGGGCCCTGCGCCGTGTGCTCTCCACCCGACCCACGGCGGGGATGATCCCCGTGGTGCTGGACGCCGACGGGCTGAATCTTGTGGCCGAGGACGGGACTCTGTGGGATACCGTCCTGCTCTCTGCCCCCGACCGACAGGTGGTGATGACCCCTCACCCCGCCGAGATGTCACGCCTGTGCGGGAAGTCGGTGCCCGACATTCTGGCGGATCCCGTGAGAGTGGCCCTTGCATACGCCCGTGAGAAGGAGGTGACCGTGGTGCTGAAGGATGCCCATACCGTCGTCGCCTCCCCCGAGGGTGAGGTATTCATCTGCGCGGCGGGGAACGCGGGTATGGCCAGAGGCGGCAGTGGGGACGTGCTGGCGGGGGTCATCGGCTCTCTGTTGGCGCAGAACAGACACCGTATCGGGGTGGATCTGACCGTGACCGAGATCGCGGCGGCGGGAGTATACCTCCACGCGCGGGCGGGGGATCTGGCGGCGGAGGAGATCGGAGAGTATGGGATGCTGCCCGGTGATCTGATTGAGAGATTGCCGTTGGTATGTAAGGAGCTTTCGGATTCAAGAACCATAATACAGACGGTTTAAGGCAACAAAAAAACAGACCCACTTGCCATTTCGGCTCTGTGGGTCTGTTTTCGTATGCCATTGGCACGAAAAGCAAGGATTTATTTGTTGTCATGGATCCACTCCAACAGATCCTCATACTGCATTTCTCCTGCGGCCACGGCGAGGCCGACACGGGCCACATCGTCCACGGTGGGGTGGATCTTAATGCCGTTCGTTTCCAGAAACGTCAGAAGAACGTACATGCCGATCCGCTTGTTTCCATCCACAAAGGCGTGGTTGGAGATCAAGGCATAGCCGATGCGCGCGCCCTTTTCCTCTTTTGTGGGGTACAGCTCCTGTCCGTCAAAGGTCTGAAAGGCGGATTCCAACGCGCTGTTGAGCAGGGTGATATCCCGAACGTTCGGGTCTCCCCCCGTTTCCGCGGTGATGAGCTTATGGAGCAAAAGCACCTTTTCCTGACTGAATTTGATCATTTGGCCAGCTCCTCAAAAGCGCGGCGGTACTGCTTCAAAACGCGGGCGGCGACAAAGTCGATCTTTTCGTCGTCTGTCATTTCGATGGTGGTATCGCTCTCAATATCCACAAGCCTATATTTGGGTTTATTATTCTTGAAGATCACCACTTCACCGTTCTTATCCACCATGCGGGCCACGCGGGAGAAATTCTGATTGGCCTCCGAAATGGAAACGATCTGATTGGTATTGATGTTCATATAGATCACCTCCCATAGATATGTACACGTATTATACACCATTTTTAGGATGTTGTCAACCTATAATTTGCACATTTATTTTCCAATTTTGAAAAAACGCCATAAAAAAACAGACCCACTTGCCATTTCGGCTCTGTGGGTCTGTTTTCTTCGCGGGGTGGGATCAGTCTCTGATCTCCACGTTGACCCGCTTTCCGCACTCGGCGGAGGCTGCCTTGATGACCGTACGGATGGCCTTGGCGATGCGACCGTGACGGCCGATCACCATGCCCATATCGTCGGGGGCGACCGTAAGGGTCAGGGTGATGGTGGTATCATCCTCCTCACGGACGACCTTCACCTCGTCGGGGCTATCCACGATGGCGGCAGCGATGTCGTGTAAGGTCGTTTGAAGCTCTGCCATGACTTATCTCCGAAAAGGATCAGTCAATGATGCCGTTCTTCTTGAACAGGGACTTGACGGTATCGGTAGGCTGAGCACCCTTGACCATCCAATCCTTTGCCTTGTCAGCGTCGATCTTGACCTCGGCGGGGTTGGTCTGGGGGTTGTAGTAGCCGATCTGGTCGATGAAGCGGCCGTCGCGGGGGTAGCGGCTGTCGGCAACGACGATACGGTAGGTGGGAGCCTTCTTGGCGCCGGTTCTGGTGAGTCTGATCTTGACCATGGTTTGTTTCCTCCAAAAATAGTGTTTTTGTTTTTAATTTTGACTTACGTTATATGACTTCGTTCCTCAGAACGGAAGCTTCATTTTGCCGAAGCCGCCCCGACCCTTCTTGCCGCCGCCGCGGCCCATGTCGGAGAACTGCTTCATGAGCTTTTTGATCTGCTCAAACTGCTTGAGCAGGCGGTTGACCTCCTCAACCGTGGTGCCGCTTCCCGCCGCGATTCTCTTCTTGCGGGAGGCGTTCAGGAGCTGCTCGGGGCGCTCTCTTTCAGCCTTGGTCATGGACAGGATGATGGCCTGCTGGCGTGCCAGGGCCTTCTCGTCCACCTGGGCGTCCTTGAGGGCGCCGGGCTTCATGCCGGGGATCATGCCCGCCAGCTGGTCCAGGTTACCCATGTTCTTGAGCTGATCGAACTGGGCGAGGTAATCGTCCAGGGTGAAGGTGGACTGGCGGATCTTCTGCTCCAGCTCGGCGGCCTTCTTCTCGTCGAACTGCTGCTGGGCCTTGTCGATGAGGGTCAGGACGTCGCCCATGCCCAGGATACGGCTGGCCATGCGGTCGGGGTGGAAGGGCTCGATGGCGTCCAGCTTCTCGCCCACGCCAATGAACTTGATGGGCTTGCCCGTGACGTAGCGGATGGACAGGGCCGCACCTCCTCTCGTATCGCCGTCCAGCTTGGTGAGGATGACGCCGGTGATATCCAGCATCTGATTGAAGGTGTCGGCCACGTTGACCGATTCCTGACCGATCATGGCGTCCACCGTGAGCAGGATCTCGGTGGGGTGCACCGACTCCTTGATGTTGACCAGCTCGGCCATGAGCTCCTCGTCGATTTGCAGACGGCCCGCGGTGTCGATGAAGACCATGTCGTAGCCCTTCTGCTCGGCGAGCCTGATACCCTCGCGGGCGATCTTAACGGGGCTTTCCTTGTCTCCCATCTGGAAGACGGGGATATCCAGCTGGGCACCCAGCACCTCCAGCTGCTTGATGGCGGCGGGACGGTAGACGTCGCAGGCCACCAGCAGAGGACGCTTGCCCTGCTTCTTGTACATACCGGCCAGCTTGCCCGCGTGGGTGGTTTTACCCGCGCCCTGCAAGCCTACCATCATAATAACCGTGGGGGGCTTGGAAGAAATTTCCAGCTTGGCCTGAGAGCCGCCCATGAGACGGGTGAGCTCCTCGTTGACGATCTTGACCACCTGCTGACCGGGGAGCAGGGACTCCATGACCTCGGCACCAACGGCGCGCTCGGAAACGATCTTGATGAAGTCCTTGACCACCTTGAAGTTGACGTCGGCCTCCAGGAGAGCGAGCTTGATCTCGCGCATACCGGCCTTGACGTCGGCCTCGGTCAGGGTTCCTTTGCTGCGGAATTTCTTAAAGGCCTGATCCAGCTTTTCGCTGAGACTCTGAAACATTGGTTTTTCCTCCTTTCGACGGAGAGATGGAAAATGGAAAATGCAAAATGCGAAATGCAAAATTGACGAAACCTTTCGCTGGCGCGAAAGCTATATGAATGGTACTTGTTTACATGGAGATGCAAGCAGATCAAAACCGCCCGCTTAACGGCTTATTTACTCCCGCGGTGTTTTTTCTTCCCGTTCTTGATTTTGCATTTTGCATTTTG
>JAFULU010000080.1 GCA_017483125.1 Clostridia bacterium | reverse complement strand
GAAAGAGCAGGATACCCGCCAACAGCACGCAGGCCACTACGAACATGGCGGTATGCTTCCTTCCAGCCTTGACGGGTGGAGATACTTGATTCAGATTCTCATTCATATCCATAATGAGCTCCTTTCCGAAAACCCCTTCACCCATACAGACAGGAAACCGCCCCGAAATCTGTCACGTTTCCCAAAAATATCTCAAAAAATTCCGCAATCAGCCGTAGACCTCAATCTCGCCGAAGCCCGTAGCCCGCCCCGTATCGCAGATAATGCGGATGTAGCGCGCCTTCACCTTGTCGAAGGTCAGCTCCAGAGGCTGGGTGCAGTCGCCCCAATCGTGCCCCTCCACGGCGGCCACCTCGGTATAGGTCACGCCGTCCTCGGAGACAAGCACCGTAAAGGTCTTGCAACGCTGGGCCTTGTTGATGGCGGCGGAGGAGTGGATCTTCACCGAGCTCACCTCGCAGACCTCCAGAAGATCCAGCTTCAGCCAGGCGGCGCGGTCAGCCTTGTGACCTGCCCAGTAGCCGCGGGCAGGGTCGCCGTCGGTGAGGAAGTAGGTAGCGATACTGCCGTCCTCCCAGAACAGAGCCGAGGAGGAGGAAGCGAAGACAGGCTTATCCAGAGCCAGATTGGCAGGCTTCTCTTCCGCGGGACGGGATGCGTCCACGCCCTCGGGCAGGATGACCGCCACGCACTGGCCGGGCTTCAGGGTCAGGGTAAAGGTACCGTCAGCCCCCACCGTGATGGCGGCCGTCTCCCCCGTCAGAGGATCGAAGACCGACAGCGCCCCCACGTCCTTCTGCGCCTTGACCGTGAAGGTGGCGTCCTTGTCGGTGCGGAAGCTCTTGTTGGAGATCACGATATGCTGCTGACCCTTACCGTCCAAGGACTCGTACAGGGTGTATATGGCGTCCCCGCCGCCCACGTGGGCAAGGATGAAGTCCTCGGGCAGGCGCAGATTGTCGGTCTCGTTGTTGGTGTGGTAGACCTCAATGGCATCGCTGTTGCCCAGAAGCTTACCCATCTGCTTGACGTACTTGTTGGCGGCGATCAGACCCTCGTAGTTGTCGGCGGGAGTGAAATCGGGAGCCACGAAGCCGGTCTCAAAGCCCGCGCCCTCCCCGTCAATGGGGGTCAGAGCCACGAACCACTTGTAGTTCTTCAGACCGTAGGCCATACCCAAGGTAGCGTTGTAGCGCAGAGCCGTCTCGTTCAGCAGGGGATAGGACCCCACGATGATCATGGACTGCATATAGAAGCCCGTGTCGGCGTTGTAGTGAAGTCCCGCCTTGCGCAGACGGTTAAGGGAGGAATACACCTGGGTGTTAAAGCCGTCGTTCCACAGGAAGGGGTAGTGGTCGTAGGACAGATACCGCATCCGCCCGTTGCCACCCGCCACGGCGGCGAACTCGGTGAAGTACTCGTCGACACCGCCGAAGTTGTAGGGAGGCAGGAGATTCAGATGGGGGATCAGGTGGGGATTGTACTCCTGAATGGTGTGGAACACCTTGGCGAACTCCATATACTCCTCGTGAGGCTCATCGGCCAGATAGATGCCGAAGAAGCCCGCGCGGTTCTCGTACTTCTGAACGATGGCCAGGATCTCCTCGTCATCCATCTTGAGAAAGCCGTGACCGCCCGCGGGATCGCAGGGGGAGTAGGCAATGCCCAAATTGTTGCAGAGATACAGTGAATACATGGAAATGCTGTTGCCCACGCGGTCGTAGGCGCGGGTGTCCTCCACGTACTCGATCCCGCCCTCGGCCAGGATCTTCAAACCAATGGGCAGCTGCTCAGGCTCAGCGAAGTTGGAGTGGTAGAAGGTGGTCACACGGAAATCCAACCGCACCTCCTCCTTGACCTCCACGTGGCACACCGCCAGGTGCTTTCCGTCGGTGACGTATACGTCGGTCTCGCCCAGCCCCACGGGGGTGATCAGACCCTTCTCGTCCACAGCGGCCACGTTCGCGTCCAGCGTGGCAAACTTCAGCTTGGCCTCGGGATCCACGGCGGTGCCGTCGCGGTAGTACAAAATCTCCAACTGCTGGGTGGTGTCGGGATTCTTGAACAGCCAGATGTCGTGGCGGTTGAGGATCATGTTGGAGGCGGTGTCAATAGGCGCGTAGACCTCGAACTCGGACAGGGACAGGTAACAGCCCTTGCGCTTGCTTCCCTCCCCCAGCTCACGGGTCACCAGCTTGACAAACTGCGCCTCCACGCCTCCCAGCTCCACCACAAGGCCGTCCCCCGCGGCCTCGGCAGAGGCATCGCTCACAGTCGCGGCGGGACTGTAGTCCACGCCGTCCATGGACGTGAGGATGTCAAAGGCCTTGGGGAAGGCACTCTCCTCCCCCTCCATGGGGTAGAGCTTGACGTGATCCACCTTGCGGGGGGCAGTCAGATCAATGTAGAAATAGTATTCGGTAGAAGGATCGGTGGTCGCCTCCCAAGGGGTAGAGAAGCCCGTGGAGCGGTCGCCGTCGTTGAGGTAGATGTTGAGGAACCCGCCGTCGTTCTTGCAGGCTGACGCCAGCGCAAATCCCTCGCGGGCCACGTTGGCCACGGGTAGCTCGGTAGGCTCAAAGGCCAGAGGATCGAAGGGAGCCTCGGTAGTCTCCTCCTCGGTGGTCTCCCCGTCAGGGGCGTCGGTGGGGGCCTCGGTGGGCGTGTCGGTAGGCGCGTCGGTATCCACGGGCAGAGTGGTGTCGGAGGTATCCCCGCCGCCCGTACAGGACACGGCCAGAAGACCAATCAGTAGCATGATCAAACAGATCCAAAGCTTTTTCATAAACCAAGCTCCTTTCGGGTAGTACCCCTATTATACCATAAATCCCCCCGGTTGTAAATTGCTACACACACAAAAACGCCTCCCCCGATTTGTGTGGTTTTCACAAACCGAGAGAGGCGTATTTCAAATTTGGGTTTATCGCTCCGCGCTAAACCCAAGTGAAATGCGCTTGCGCGCGTGAAATATGCGCTGAAGCGCATGTGAAATACTCGCAAGCGAGTGTGAAATTTGCCCTTCGGGCAAGTTGAGGTGCAGAACCTTCG
>JAFULU010000079.1 GCA_017483125.1 Clostridia bacterium | reverse complement strand
GCAAGCCCCCGCCCTACAACAATAGCGATCTCTTCGACAAACCAAAATTTGCCCGTGGAGAAGCCCCTGCTCTCCAAATCCCCATTGTATCACGAACCCCCAAAAAAGTCAAGCGCGGGAAAGGAAATCTTCACCCGCCGCGAAGGACTTTTTTCGGGTATCTTCCACAAAGAGGGGGTGCCGCCGAGCACCGCAGCCCTCGGGACACCCCATAGTAAAAAAGGCTCTCCCTTTGGGAGAGCTGTCGCCGCAGGCGACGGAGAGGGCAAATCCGAGCGATCAGCCCTCTCCGTCACGCCTCGCGCTGTGCTTGCTCAGCGGACACCTCCCCCAAAGGGGGAGGCTAAACTGTATTGGTCGGGACACCCCATGGGTTATTCCTTTGTCTTTTTTCTCATGGACAGCAGAAGCAGACCCACCGCCAGCCCCACGGGGAAGATCACCCCGAAGAGCATACCGCCCTTCAGCGACCCGCCCGCGACGGCTTCGGTGCAGAGGCTGACCACGGCGGGGCCGCCCATACAGCCCAGATCCCCCGCCAGAGCCAGGAGGGCGAACATAGCGGTGCCGCCCCCGCGAAGGGCAACGGCGGAGAGGCTGAAGGTGCCGGGCCAGAAGATGCCCACCGAGAAGCCGCAGAGTCCGCACCCCACAAGGGAGAGAATGGGAGACCCCGACAGGGCGGCGGTGACATAGCACACCCCGCAGAGGGCGCAGGAGGCGGCCATGATGGCGGTAAGGGAGAAGCGTTTGGTGAGCCGCGAGGACAGGAAACGGGAGGTGCCCATGAGAATGGCGAACATACAGGGGCCCGCCAGATCCCCCACGGTCTTGGAGACCCCCAGACCCGCCTCGGCAAAGGCCGACGCCCATTGGCTCATGGCCTGCTCTCCCGCTCCCGCGCAGATCATCATGACCACGAGGAGCCAGAACAGGGGCTTTTTCAGCAGCCCGCCCAGGGTCAGCATTTCCCCCTCGGGGACGTCCTCCTCCAGGGTGCGGATGGGGACTACGGCGAAGTAGAAAATATTGAAGAAGGGAACCGCCGCCCAGAGGCAGGCCAGGATCCACCAATGCTCGATGCCCACGAAGTGGAAGTACAGGGTGGAGAGGACAATGACCGCCACGTGGCCCCAGCAGTAGAAGGAGTGGAGGAGGCTCATCTGGGCCTCCTTGTTCCCCGTGGGACAGGCCTCGGCGATGGGGGAGATCAGCACCTCGGTCAGTCCCCCGCCCACGGCGTAGAGGATGATGGATAGGAGGATCCCCACGAAGGGTGCGGGCAGGATGCGGGGAAGCAGGCCGAGACCGACCAGCCCCAGCACGGCGAAGATATGGGCGGCCACCACAGAGGGTCGGTATCCCCACGCGTCCACGTACTTGGCGGCGATGAGATCCACCAGAATCTGTACCCCGAAGTTCACCGCCACCAGCACCGCCATTTGGGACAGGGGAATGCCGTAGTCGGAGGAGAAGGTGATGAAGAGGAGGGGGGCGAAGTTGTTGACGATGGCTTGGGTGATGTAGCCCAGATAGCAGGCGGTCAGGGTGTGATTGTGGGAGGTGCGGATACTCATGATGGGGTCCTTTCGGTGTGATCGGAATGTTGAGTGGGAGGGGACCGAACCGGGGCGGCGTCAGAGGAAATTGCGCAGGATGCCGTAGGCTACCACCACCGTCAGCAGAACGGCGTGCATCCAGGTCTTCCCGGGCAGGTAGCCGAATTCCCCCCGCTTGACGTAGGCCCGGCTCCCCGCCGCGGCGACCCACAGAAGGTAGCCCAGGATGAGGGGCCAGATGGCGTTGTACCCGAAGGCGGCGGCGAAGTCCAGCCTGGCTAGCGCGAGGATGGCGCGGGAGATGCCGCACCCGGGGCAGTCCAGTCCCGTGACCTCGTGGAGGACACAGGGGATGCCCAAGCCCGTCTTGACGCAGAACAGGCCGTAGCCAATGCCCGCCGCAAGGACGGCGCACCAGACGGCGAGGGTGTAGATGAGGCGCTTTCTTTGTGTCGTGGACGTCATGGCGGGACTCCTTTCGGGTGGGATGGGATCATTATATCATGGAGAGGGGGATTTGTCAAGGAAAGAAGGCCTTGACAAATTCTTTTTTGGAAAGTATAATGAAAATGCTAACCGTTTCCGAATTCGTTCACTATATGGGCAGATGCATCTAAAAAACACGCAGGAGGGACTCCATGACCGCCGAAGAGCTGGACCGAAGGATCGCCGAGGTCTCCAAGACCATATTCCACTATTGTGTTACCCGTACCCCTACCCGCGAGGAGGCGGAGGATCTGTCCCAGGATATTCTCTATGAGATCATTCGATCCTCGGGAAATATCCGTGATGACAACGCCCTTTACGCCTTCATGTGGGGCGTGGCCGACAACGTCTACAAGCAATGGTGCCGTAAGCGAGGCCGTAGGCAGTACCTTGAGTTGACCGAGGACATACCCGCCGAGGAGGAGAAGCCTTCCTTTGATGGCGAAGAAAACGAGGACATTCACCGTCTGCGCCGTGAGCTGACCCTTCTCTCGGAGCGGCACCGCCGCGCTACCATCCTCTACTACATCCACCGCAAGTCCTGCGCCGAGATCGCGAAGCAGCTGTCGGTCAGCGAGAGCATGGTCAAGTATCTCCTGTTCAAATCCCGAAAACTACTGAAAGAAGGTATGTATATGGAACGTCGATTCGGAACCCTTAGCTACGATCCCAAAACCCTCATCCCCCTGTATTGCGGAGACGGCCCCAATTATTTTTGGGACTTCATGCAGAGCAAGATCCGCCAGAACATCGTGAGCGCCTGCTATAACGACGCCCTGACGCCCCAGCAGATCAGCCTGGAGACGGGGATCCCCCTGCCCTATCTGGACGACGAGATCAAGGCTCTGGCCGACAAGAAGATCCTGGTCGCGGAGGGGCCTCGCTACAAGACCAATATCATCATCATCACCGCCGACTGTCGGAGTGAGATGGATACCGCCTCCGAGGACTGCCGCCGCCGTATCGCCGACGGGATGGCGGCCTATCTGGAGGCAGAACTGACCGCCTATCAGCAGCTCGGCTTTGCGGGCAGTCACTTTTCCGACAACACGCTGCGCTGGCAGCTCCTGATCCCCCTGTTCCGAGCCATCGAGCCCTTCGACGGGTTCATGGAGCTGGATATCCCCGAAACGGGATGGGGCGGCCGCGCCTGCCAATGGTGCGTGGAGGCCACAGCATCCGAGACACCTCAGTATATGTTCAACTTCTGCCAGCTGGACAGTGCGCGGGGAGACCGCGTCATGTTCTATGATTATCTCCCCAAGCCCTACGGCGATCATCACGATCTTTTCGGAAAGCCCCGATACGTCAACATCCTCTGCGATATCGCGCGCGGGGATGACGCAAAGCTGGGGGAATACGATCTGGAGGCCGTGGCGGAGCTGATCCGTCTGGGCTACGTCCGCAAGGAGGGGGACGGCTTCGCGGTAAATATGCCCGTATACACGGCGGAGCAGTACGCCCGCGTGCAGAGCATGGCCGAGACCTATGCGGCCACGGTCCTGAAGCCCACGCTGGACAAGCTCCACGAAACGGCTGTGTCTGTCTTGAGTCAGCACACCCCCAAGCATCTGCGGGAGCAGGTGGAGGTCGTGGCGTTTATGGAAAAGCATACGAGCGCCGTGTCCTTACCCGCCCTGTGCCTCATCGAGGAGGGACACCTCATCCCCAATTGGCACGCGGGGGAGATGCCCACTACCTATATCGTTCTGAACGGTTGATATGAAAACGGCCCGTCGGGAAACTATCCCGACGGGCTGTTCTTCAAATCAGAAACAAATACAGGATAATGGATACCAACCAAACAAGAATGAGGAAGAAAAGGCTGTAGAGCTCAAGGTTTTTGTATCCGTTTTTCTTTTTCAAGGTAATGAGCTCAAACAGCGTAAGACCCGCGATCATGGGAAGAGCCCATACGATGGAGAATACGAAGCCTCCTATTCCCGTCCAACCGCTGTGCAGAGTCGCCTCTTCTACGATCGCCCAGATCATAAGCAGGATCAGCCCCAGAGCAAACACCCCGCAGATCGCGGAGTATACGATGCTGATTATATTGTAGCGGTTGTAGGTGTCCTTTTCCTTTTGCTCCCCGATCAATTCCTCCTGGGAGACGGAGAACAGGATTGCCAGCCTCGCTAAACTGTCCCGACTTGGGTAGCGGTCTCCCGATTCCCATTTGGATACCAGCGTGCGGGAAACGTAGATCTGGTTTGCTAATTCCTCCTGCGTCAGATTTGCCTTGCCGCGCAGTTCCTTCAGTTTGTCCTTCAATTCCATATGGATCCCTCCTTGTGGTTTTGTGGGAACGCGTTGCCGCGTGTCCCTGACAACATTGTAGCAGATACAGCCGCATATAGCAAGTGACACCTGTGTGACAAGTGGTGACCGAGAAGAAACAGGGACAAAAACCCCGTCGGGCGAAGCTTCATTCACGCGGAAGCCCCACTCGGCGGGGTATATGGGGATGGAGGATCAATCCCGAACCGCCATCTTCCTTGCAATCCGGATCATATCCATCAGCGTCCCCAGCATAGGCTCGAACTTGACGCCGTAGGTGTGATCCTTGTCCCCGCGGGTGTTCTCCATGCAGAGCAGGGTGTAGTCGGCGGCGATCTTGGCGGCGGTGTAGGCGTCCAGACCCTTCATGAGGGCACCCACAAAGGCCGAGGCGTAGACGTCTCCCGTGCCGTGGCAGTTCTCCGACAGGCGGCGGTGGCAGTAGTAGGAGCGCACCCCCGACTCCGAGATCATGACACCCGTCTGGGCGGGATGGAAGCCCACTCCCGTGAGGATGATATTCTTGGCCCCCAGCTTGTGCAGGGCGGTGAGCAGCTCCTCGATGTAGGCCTCGTCGTATTCCTCGCGGTACTCGATCCCCGTGAGGAAGCAGGCCTCGGTGACGTTGGGCAGGAGGTAGTCGGCGGAGGCGCAGAGGGACTTCATGGCCTCCACGTACTCCATGTCAAAGGCGGGGTAGAGCTTGCCGTGATCCGCCATGGCGGGGTCCACGATGCGCAGACCCTCGGGGGTCAGGGTGGAGTTCATGATGGCCTTGACGTAGTCGATCTGGCGGGTGGAGCCCAGATAGCCGGTGTAGACCGCCTCAAAGCGCAGGCCCTCCTTGTTCCAGTGGGCGTTGATGGCGGGCATATCCTCGGTGAGGTCGCGGCAGGTCCAGCCGGAAAATCCTGCGGTGTGGGTGGACAGTACCGCCGAGGGAAGGATGGCGGTCTCGTGCCCGCAGGCGGAGAGGATGGGAAGAGCGACGGTCAGAGAGCACTGACCCACGCAGGAAATGTCTTGAATGGTGAGGATTCTTCTGTATGCCATAGTAGGCCTCCTGTATGTAGTGGCGTTGGATTACTCGGTCTCACGCTCAAAATGGCGGCAAAGGGATTCCAGAACCGCGCCGATGTTGTCGGTCTGCCCCTCGTCCACCGTTATATCGGCGTACTTCTCGTAGAGGGCGCAGCGCTCCTCGTAGAGGTCACGGAGGGTGTAGCCCGTGGACATGACCACGCCTCGGTGGGTGAAGTTGCCCAGCCGCTTTTCCACCGTCTCAAAGGACAGGCGGAGGTAAACCACCGTGCCCACCGATTTGAAATGGGCCATGGCGGCGGGGCTGTACACCGCGCTTCCGCCCGTGGCGATGACCGTCGGGTGGGGGTCGTTGCCCAGGGACAGGTTCACAGCCTCCTCGATCTTGAGAAAGCCTTCCTGCCCCTCCTCGCGGATGATGCGGTGGAGACGGCGGCCGTCCCGCTCCTGGATGATGAGGTCGGAGTCGATGAAGCGGTACCCCAGGGTCTTGGCGGCCAGCACCCCCACGGTGCTCTTCCCGCAGGCGGGCATACCGATGAGAATGATGTGGCGGGGAGCAGCGGGGTGGTTCATGGGGGCCTCCGTGGGTGGGTTCTTTTGCTTGCATTATACTACTTTTTTCAAAGGATGTCAAGAAAAAGATGGTACAAAATTTGCAGAGTGGAGAGGGGGAGTTTTGGGGGATTTTTCAGCGGGGACTTGTATTTTTTTCCGAACTGTGATAAAATGGGGCTGTCACACCGTAACACCCCCATTTCGTGTCTTGTCTCACCCCAATATCCCCGGCATCTCCCTCAGCATATTCTCAATGAAGATCCCATACCCCGCCGTAGGGTCGCTGATGAGCACGTGGGTGACCGCCCCCACGAGCTTGCCGTTCTGGATGATGGGGGAGCCGCTCATGCCCTGGACGATGCCCCCCGTCTTCTCGATCAGGGCGGGGTCGGTGACCGTTAGGGTGAAGCACTTGGAGCCTGTGGCGGTGCGGTCGATGGAGGTGATCCTCACCCCGTATTCCCCCACCTTGCCGTCATCCAGGGTGCAGAGCAGGGTAGCGTCCCCCTCGGTCAGCTCGGCCTTGCTCCCCACGGGAAGCCGCTTCACCGAATCCGCGGGACGGTTTACAAAGACTCCGTACACCCCGCATTCGGTGTTCTTCAGGAGACTGCCCGTCTTGCCGGGGGCGAAATAGCCCTTGATGGCCCCGGGATCCCCCGCCTCGCCCCGCTCGATGCCGCTGACCGTGACGTCGGTGACCTGACCGCGCTGCATGGGGATCAGCTCCCCCGTGTCCCCGTCGCAGATGCCGTGGCCCAGGCCCCCAAAGGCCCCCGTATCGGGGAGAATGAAGGTGACGGTGCCAATGCCCGCCCCGCTGTCCCGCACCCACAGACCCGTTTTGTAGCGGTTCTCGGAGACCGACTTCACGGGGGTGACGGTCACCGTCAGCTCGGTGGTCTTGGCCGAGCCGATCCCTTGGCGTTTGGCGGCGGGGGAGGCGCACCGCCTGACCGTCAGGGTCACGGGCTTGCCGTTTGACGCCTCCACCGCTTGGGTGAGGGAGGCGGCGCAAAGGGGTGTCTCCCCGTTGACCTTCACGATCACGTCCTTCATCTTTAACCCCGCGTCACGGGCGGGATTGACCGAACGGGTGCCGCCCCCCGCGGAATTCACGTCCACGTCGCAAAAGCCCACCACCAGTATTCCCTCGGTGTAGAACTTCACCCCGAAGGGCATTCCGCCCACGCAGACCGAGTGGGGAGCTTGCCCCGAGCCGCCGTCGGTGGGGGCCGCCGCGGGGGAGATCACCCCGCAAGCGAGGAGGAGCACCGCCGCAAGGACCGCCGCCCAGAGCTTTATATAGTTTCTTTTCATCTTGAAAATCCTCTTGTCCTTCTGAAAGCTACCGTGGGCGAAAAAGCCCACCGCCCTTATCATGCGCCGATTCCCCCCGCTTCATGTGTGACAGATTCTACGGGTCGGGGGAAAAAGAGACAGACGGCGGTTTTGTTTCAATTTTTCAAATAGTATGGGCGGACAGAAAGAGCGGTATGCTTTTTCGGAATTGGCGGAATTTGGAATGTTTCAAATTGCAGTTTATCGGTGAGATACAAGTTACAAGATACAAAGATACAAGACATGTAAAAACCCTTACGGCGACTCCCGTTTCTATATCTTGTATCTTGTATCTCCGTATCTTGTATCTCTTCGATAAACCCAAATTTACCACCCTCAACGAAAGGAGGCCCCCCTCATGCCCCGTACCCCCACCCCCACCGAAGGTGCCGTCACCCCCGCCGAGGCTCTGCGCTTTGCCGCCATTGCCGAGGAGGTCATGGCCTCCCCCAAGTACCGCATGGGGAGTCACGCCGCCCCCGCCGACGCCCCCCACATCGGCACCCTCCGTGAGAAACGCCTCCACGCCGCCGTCAAGCTCTACCTCTGCCCCGACGAGACCTGCCATGAGCGACCCGTGGGGGATCTGCTCCGAGAGGACGGAGCCAAGCCCCGCCGCATGGTGGCGGATATCCTCACCGAGGGCCACATCATGGAGGTGCAGACGGGGGGCTTCTTCCCCCTGAAGCCCAAGGTGGCGTGGTACCTTGCCCACACCCCCTGCCGCGTGACGGTGGTGCACCCCATTCCCGCGGTGAAGTACCTGTCCTGGATCAACCCAGAGGACGGGAGCATCATCAGCCGCGCCAAGTCCCCCAAGCGGGGGCGGGTCAGGGACGTGGCAGGGGAGCTGTACTGGCTGTCCGAGTTCATCGGTGACCCCCGCGTGTCGGTGCGTCTGCTCCTGTTGGAGCTGGAGGAGTACCGCCTGGCCGACGGCTGGAGCAAGGATAAAAAGCGAGGCTCCAATCGCTACGAGCGGTTCCCCACCGCCCTTCTGGGTGACGTTACCCTGTGGTCTCCCGCCGACTACGCCGCCTACTTCCTCCCTTCCGCCCTGTCTTCCCCCGACACGGAGGGGAACTACCCCATCTTCACCGCCGCCGACTACGCCAAGGCTTCGGGAATTCGGGGGCGGGCGACCTACAGCATGATCCATCTGCTGGAGAAGCTGGGGTTGGTACGGGAGTGCGAGGAGAAGGTGGGGCGAAGCAAGGCCTACCGTGCCCTCCCGCCCGCCGAGGAGGTTTGACCCCATAAAAAGGCCGCCTGCCACGGAATGACCCGTGACGGGCGGTTTTCTGTACGGTGATACTATTTTGCTTTTACAACCTTGAACTTGTTTAGCCCTCTCACCAACTTCGCGGGAGCTCTCCCCAAAGGAGAGCCTCTCAAAAGCCTCCCACTTTGGGGGAGGTGGCACGCCGTAGGCGTGACGGAGAGGGCAAATGCAAATCAAGCTTTTATTTGAAAAATAGTATGAGGTCTTACGCCTCCTTCAGAAGGGTATCAATATAGGCCTCCAGCTCGTCGAAGGACCCGTGAGGGTACTGCTCAATATCCGCATTCGGGGTATTGATCAGGCAGTCGGTCAGAAGGAAGCCCCGCAATCCCGCCTTGCCTCCCGCCATCATATCCTCGGCCACGTCGTTGCCTACCATGAGGCAATCGGAAGCGTCCAGGTTCGCGCGGCGCAGGACCTCCCTGTAGTAGTCGGGGTTGGGCTTGCAGTAGCCGATGTCCTCGAAGGTGGTGTAGAACTCAAAGTCCTCGGGCTGAAGCCCCGCCCAGCGGATGCGCTTCTGGGTGGCGATGCGGGGGAACAGGGGATTGGTGGCCAGGATCACCCGAAGGCCCTTCTGCTTCAGGGAACGCACCAGCTCGGCGGCCTTGGGATTGTAGCCGCAAACGGCGGATACCTCGTCGAACTCGGTGTTGTAGAAGACGTCCAGGATGGGCAACTCCTTTGAAAGATCGGTGTGGCTGACGGAGGTGTAGGCCGACCAGTAGGCCTCCTCACCCGTGCGGCTGCCGTCGTTGACCGTCATGGCGGTGATGCCTGCCTTCATGGCAGCCAGGAACAGCTCGGGGGTGTACCCGATGGGCGTGAGGCGGCGGATGAGACGGCCGAAGTAGTCCTTCATGAAAATATTCTGATCCATGGGAAGCAGGGTTCCGTCGAGGTCGAAAAGTACGGCTTTGAGCATGGTGGGGGTGTCCTTTCGGGGAAAAATAGGGCGTCCCGCGACCTCCCTCCATAGGAGATCCACGGAGACGCCCGAGGGTATTATACACCATTTTTTGGCGGTTGTCAATGCAAGGACATACTTTTTTCAGCGCTTTGCCGCTTGGCTTCCCCGTAGCGAAGGAGAAGATGGGGAAAGAGCATGGAGACAAGGGTCAGGGACACGCCCACCGCGGTGCGGATCACGGGAGCACCGATGACCGAGGCCGAGGGGAACAGGACTACCAAAAGGGCTGAAAACAGGTTGTTCCGATCGGGAAACAAGGATCGGATAATTTCGTACAGGACAGCACAACCCAAAAGCAGGAGCATCTGTCTCCAATGGAGCCGAAAAAACTCGCCCAGTGTATTCCACAGACGAAAGCCCTCCTCGGGCCTTGGCGGGTCGAGCCGACAGGCAGGTCTTGTGAATATGAGGAAATACACGGCGGCGAAGACGAAATGCTGTGTCCAGCCCAGCACCGAATAGTCCCGCAGATGGGGCATGGTCTCGCGGAAGAGGAGCCGCAGCAGGAGATACTCACAGGCGCAGTAGACGACCCAGCAGACAAACCACAGATCCAACCATTTTCCCCAAAAAACGCGGCGTCGCGGGAGATTCCGTTGCTTCATGATACGTCTCCTTTACATTCGTTCCAAAAGATGGAGGAAGGAATTCTGACTATGCACGGTATACCCGAAGGAGCGGGATCCGATGTCCAGCTCCCAATAGCATTCCTCCTCGTCCGCTATCTGCTCCGCGATCACGGCGGGGAAGGGCTCGACCACAAGCACGCCCTCGCCCTCACCCTCGGGAAGATCAAAGGCCTTGCTTTCAAACCATGCGTACATGGGCTTATGGATGATCCGCCCGCGGCTTCCCGCTTGGAAGACCAGCCCTTGTCCGGGGAGCTTATGCATAAGGCGGTACACCTGATTCCGACAGAGTATCAGGATGCTTTTTCGCCGTCCTCCGCGGATCAGACCGACACGGTATACGGTCTCATGGCGAAGGTTGCTTACGCTGGTGCGATGGGTCACGGTCACGCCCGCGTACAGCCGCGAGGACAGGAGGGAGAGGTAGGGGTGGCCCTCCACGGTGTAGGTGACTACGCCCCGATCCGTCAGCTGTGCCAGACGGGACAGGAATCGGCGGCGAGCCAACAGTGCTGCGATGAAGCGAGTGAGCCCATCGGCCAGCAGACAGAGGAGGACGGCCCCGATCAGCCATAAGGGAATGTGGGGGATGAGCCCTGCGTACTTGATGATCTGGTGGCCGCACATGGCCAAGAGAAACCACACGGCCAGACACAGAGACAGGAAAAAGACTATGGCGTACAACACGCGGGACAGGGCCGAGTGAAGCTTCTCCTTCCCCGTGACCAGATCCCTTTGCGCTGTCCACAGAGTGCGCAGACGGGCCAGCAGGAGGAACCGCCCGCCGACGGCAAAGCCTACCGCGCCCATGGCGGCGAGGATGGAGGAGGCCACACGGTGCAGTCCCGTCTCGGCCAGGAGACCGTACAGCGCAAAGCACAGAATGGGAGCGGTGGTCAGAGCGGTGACCGTCAGTCCCGCGCTATGGGCGGGGATATCCCACAGGGGACGGTCGTTGCTGCCTTGGCAGAAATCGGCAAAGCCTTTGTCGTCGATGGAATCGTAGTACAGCCACAGGCAAACGAACAGGATCATGACCGCGGCCACGTGAACCGCCTCGGTCCATAGGGAAGGAGGCAGAGCCAGGCGGCGGAGCATCTGCTTGACGGCCAGGCGGGTCAGGAGGTCCAGAGCCAGGAGCTGGACGGATATGAGCAGGGAGATCAGGCTCCCTCTGCGGCGGGGGGATAGGGGGGTGCGCATGGGCAAAAGCTCCTCCTTTCGGGGTGTTGGTCTCTACTATATATGACGTATTTTTCAGGTGGAATCTTTCGGAAAACAGGAATTTATTCTTGAATCATTCGGTCGGAAGTCAAATTGGGGTTTATCGGTGAGGTTCCCCTCGAATGTAGGGACCGGCGTCTTCGACGGTCCGCCACCGTTCAAACAAGAATCTTTGTCGGGTCAAGGATATTTGCGGACCATCGAGGACGCCGGTCCCTACGGCTTCATTTCCGGACCCACCGCCAAACCCAAATTTGAAGCAATTTCCATTTCATGCTCAAAGAGCATCCCGAGCCTCGGCAGAGGGCCGTGTGGGATGCTCTACTTATATGAGTCGCCAAACTCCGAAAAGGTTCGGTCTTTTTGAAAAATTAGGTTCTCTCCAAAATATTCACGAAGGAATTCTTCCCATACACCGTATACCCAAAGATCTCCGAATCATTATCCAGCGTCAACAGCTCCCCCTCTCGATAGCCGTACATACACAGCATACGGGGCGCGGGATCCACGATGAGGATGCGCTTGCCCTCCCCCTCGGGGAAGTCGAAGGAGTGGTTGGTGTGGAAGGAGGCCACGGGCATGGAGACGATCTGGGAGGAGGCCACCGACAGCCCGCCCCAGTTCTGTTGGGCGATGGTGCGGAATTGAAGGGAGTAGACGAAGCGGTAGGTGTTGTTGGGACAGAGGATCACCAGCCCGCGGCGGTAGCGGCAGTTGGCGAAGGCCACCTTGTAGGTCACCTCTTTTCGCTTACTGCGGCCCCCGCGGCCGTCGGGGTGGGGCATATCCGTGATGGTGAGGCCGAAGAAGACCCGCTCGGAGAGCACCGACAGGTATGGGGAGCCGTGGATCTCGTAGGACAGCTCGCCCCGTTCTCTCATTTTGTCCAGCTTCTTCATGAATTTGCGGCGGTCGATCATGCGGCGGATGGAACGGATGACGAAGAGCCAGAGGAAGAGGATCCCGCCGATGATGAGGATGGGCTTCCAGAGCAGGCGGATGATGCCCAGGATGAGGGAGCCCAGCGTAGGGACCAGGGTGGAGAAGCCCAGAAAGATCAGGGCGTAGATGGAGACGAAGAAGATCAGCGCGTAGAGGATACGGCGGCCCCAGCGGGTCTTTTCGTTGCCCGTGCGGAGGTCCTTCTGCACGATCCAGACCGCGGAACGGCGGTGGAGGCGCAGGACCGAAAGGCCCACCACCAGCACAAGGGCGGCGGCGGTGGCCACGGCGGTGCATTCCCCGTGGCGCATACCCGTGAACTTCAGGGCGGGGATCAGAGAAGCCGAGATCACGGGAGTGGCCCCGAGGATTGTCACGGCAAAGCCCACGGCGTAGGGGATCTCCTTGAGCAGGAAGGGGGCTTCGGTCCGGTCCTTGTAGGTCTCGCAGAACTGATTGAAGCTGCGGTCGTCCACGTTATCGTAGTAGCGCCACAGGAAGAAGAACAGGAGGATCAGGGTGACGGGGTGGATCAGGGCGAGGAAGGGCTCGGCCAGATCCCCCTCGCGGACTACCAGCTCGGTGTAGAGAAAGCTCATGAGATTCCCCACCGACTTCATGGTGACGAGGTGGAATACCCAGAGCTGGGCGGTGCAGAGCAGGGCCTTGCAGCCGTGCCAGAGAATATCCTTGATGCGGGTCTTTGTCGGGTTCATGGCGGGTCTCCTTTTGTGGATTTGGAGGGGACTTTACCTATAGGATAGCATATTTTGGGGCGAATGTCAATCGCGGGATGGTTGAGGGGGAATTGTCGGAAAGTGAGAGATCACTTCTTAAACATAACCCTCTCGCTGTTGAACAACCTCGTCAGCACCGCCACGAACACCCCCGCGGTGACCAGATTGGCGGCCACGGTGAGGATGATCTGCGCGGGCTCGTAGCTCATGGAGAACACGCCGCTGATACACTGGACGCTGTTGTAGACGGGAATGAGGAACAGGCCGAGGCTCTTGTCGGGACTGCCGAACATCCCGCTGACACCGATGACCGTCACCACCAGCATGAGGGGGGAGATCAGGGTGGAGGCCTCCTTGACCGAGCTCGCCAGAGCCGACAGGGTGGCAATGAGGGAGACGAAGACCAGAATGGTGGAGAGGATGACCAGAAGGATCATGGCGTAGTCCCCCATGGAGTAGACCGAGGCGTCCACGGCATCCATGGCCTCCCCGCCCATGAGCTGGGGCAGAGCCAGAAGCACGCCCACGAAGCTGCACAGTCCCCCCAAGAGGGACATGACCGACAGGGCGGCGATCTTGCCCAGAGCCAGCTCGCTTCGCTTGATGGGGGTGATGAGGAGGGTGGCGATGGTGCCTCTCTCCTTCTCGCCCGCGATGGATTCGGCGGTCATGGCCATGCAGGAGGAGAACATGAGCATGATGAGGAGCAGGGGCATGAGCATGGAGAAGAGCATACCCGTCAGATCCTCCTCGGTGGCCACGTCAAAGGCCACGTCGGGGGAGACGTTCACGTCGAAGCGGTTGGCCATGGAGGACTCCAGGGCATTCAGGAGAGCCAGCAGGGTGGAGTAGGCCGCCGAGGAATCGGCATCGGAGGAGTTGTAGTAGATCTTGACCTCGGGGGCGGGCAGGCCGCCAGCGGGGTCGTAGGTCATGACGGCCTCGTCAAAGCCCTCGGGGATGACCATGTAGGCATGGTAGCTCCCCTCGCTGATGCCCGTAGCCGCCGTGTCGCGGTCGTGCTCCTCGGTGCAGTCGGGGCATCGGTAGTAGGTGACGTTGACCCCGCTGTTCAGGGTGACCGAGGAGATCATATCCGAGGAGCCGTGGAGCAGGACGCGGTATTCCATATCCTCCCCGCCGCCTCCCACCGCGTCGGTCAGGGCACCTCCCATGAGGGAGTAGACCACGTAGATCAGCAGGCCGGGGAGGATGAGGGTGGCCAGCATACGGCGGTCCCCAAAGAAGCGGCGCAGCTCCTTTTTCATGATGGTGAGAATGTTCTTCATATCACGCCTCCTCCCCCTTGCAGTCCTTGTACAGCTCGAAGAAGCGATCCTCCAGGCTCATGCCGCCACAGACGGCGGGGAGGGTATCGCAGGCCACCATGCGGCCGTCGATGATGATGCCCACGCGGTCGCAGAGCTTCTCCACCAGGCTGAAGATGTGGGTGGAGAGGATGACGGTCTTGCCTCTCTCCCGCAGCTCCAGCAAAAAGTCGGTGACCACCTTGGCGGTCAGTACGTCCAGACCGTTGGTGGGCTCGTCGAAGATGATGACGTCGGGGTCGTGGACCACCGAGATCACCAGAGACACCTTCTGCTTCATGCCCGTGGAGAGATTGCCCACCTTGACCTCGGCGAAGTGGTCGATGCCGAATTTGCCGAAGAGCTCAACCTTGCGCCCCGCGGCCACGGCGGGCTCCACCCCGTGGAGGGAGGAGAAGAAATCAAAAAGGTAGTTGGGGGTGAAGAAATCCTCCAGCTTCAGCTCTCCCGTGAGAAAGCCCACGCGGGAGCGGACGGCGTCGGGATCCTTCACCACACTGATTCCGTCCAGGGTGGCGTCTCCCTCGTCGGGGCGGATGAGGGTGGCCAGCATACGGAGGGTCGTGGTCTTCCCCGCGCCGTTGGGGCCCAGGAGACCGAAGATCTCCCCCTTGTTGGCGGTAAAGGACAGACCGTCCACGGCCACCTTGACCTTTTGGTTGGTCTTTTCCAGCTGTTGTTGCTTTTTGGATAGGGTAAAGGTCTTGCGCAGACCGCTTGCTATGAGTATGGTTTCCATATCTTGCTCCTTAACTGTTATTCTGCTGGGCAATGGCGCAGTCAATGGCCAGCACCAAGGCCAGGGCCTGGATCTCGTCGGCGGGGTCACGGATGTTCAGAGCGTAGCAGTCCCCCCAGGTGAACCACTCCTTCCGGATGTCCACCACCACCCGACCGCGGCGGGAGACGGTGTAGTCGTGGGCCCAGAAGTCCCCCTCGACCTCCCAGTCCGCGCCCTCCACGGTGTAGCGGGGACGGAAGAAGGTGAACTCCTTCACCACCTCGCCAATGAGTACGCCCCCCGCGTAGACGGCGTAGCGGGGCAGGAAGGTGAACAGCTGCTGCTCCACGTAGGCCACCTCACGGCCCGAAAGATCCGTGACGTGGAGCTTCTTGCCCCAGGAGAAAAGTTCCCCCTTGACGTAGTAGCGGTCGTTTCCGCTTTCGTCCATAACGGTGAATTTGTCTCGCCACGTAAGGATCTCTTGTTCAATCAGCAGTTTCATGGTGGAAGGTTCCTTTCCTTGATTTGTTAACTGTATTATAACACATAATCAAGTGATTGTCAATAGATTTCCACAAATTTTATTATAACAAGTCAATATTTTTTATAAGAATATAGAAAACACCCGCCGTGAACCTCCAGAGCCGAAGGATCCACGACGGGCGGTAAAGGAGCAAAAGCGAGAAACTCCTTTACGGCCTTATTATACATCTTAATAATTAAGAAGTCAATAGGCAATTCCATTAATTTTCGGAATATTTAAGAAAAAGGCAGTGCATATCTTACAATGTAAGAAAAAGGATGTGAGGTATCCCTATGGACAGAATTCCCCAGCTTGGCCGCATACTCAAGAACACCCGCGAGGATCTGGACCTGACCCAGCTGAAGGTCATGGAGCTGACGGGGATCCATCACAAGTCCCTGTCGGGCTACGAGAACGGGGTTGCTGAGCCCGACCTGCAGACCCTGGCCACCCTGTGCCGTCTCTATCGCCTGTCTATGGACACGGTGCTTGGTCTGCGTCCCACCCCCGCCGCCCTGACGCTGGACAAGCAGGAAAAGGAGCTGGTGGGACTCTACCGCAAGCTCCCCGCCGAAGGACAGAAGGCTCTCGCGGTTCTCCTGCGGAGCATGAACGGCTCCGATCCCGCCTGACAAAACGTAGGCCCTCCCGCACTACTGCGCGAGAGGGCTTTTTTATGCTGAAGGGTCTGACGGATCAGAAGCCCTTGCAGTTTTCCTTGACCTCCTCGTAGGTGTTGGTGATCTCCAGGGAGGGAGCGGGGGTCAGGAGGCTGACCACCACAATGACGATGAGACCCACGATGAAGGCGGGAAGCAGCTCGTAGATGTCCAGGATGGTCCCGGCGCAGAGCTTGCGGACCACGAACTTCCAGATAAAGACGGTGACGCCGCCCGCGATCATACCCGAGATGGCACCGTACTTGTTGGCGCGCTTCCAGAACAGGGCGCAGAGAATGACGGGACCGAAGGCCGCGCCAAAGCCCGCCCAGGCGAAGGACACGATGCGGAAGACCGAGCTGGAGGGATCGGCGGCCAGGAAGATAGCCACGATGGAGATAACGATGACCGACACGCGGGCAATGATCATGTTGGTCTTGGTGGAGACCTTGACTCTAAAGGCTTCCACGATGAGGTTCTGGGACACCGAGGAGGCGGCGGCCAGGAGCTGGGAGTCGGCGGTGGACATGGTGGAGGCCAGGATGCCCGCCAGGATGATGCCGCCCGTGATGGCGGGAACGAAGCCGTAGGTACTGAGGAACTTGGCGATATCCACGATGATGGTCTCAGCGGCGGAGGCATCGGCATAGGTGGGGAGGATGCCGTTCTTCATGAGGGAGTAGCCCACCACACCGATCAGCACGGCCACGCCCATGGAGATGATCACCCAGACAGAGGCCACGCGGCGGGAGGTCTTGAGCTTGTTCTCGTCCTCGATGGCCATGAAGCGGAGCAGGATGTGGGGCATACCGAAGTAGCCCAGACCCCAGGCCAGGGTGGAGGCGACGGGCAGAGCACCGTAGGAGCCGGTCTCACCCGTGGCCACGTTGAAGCCCTTGAAGAGGTCGAGGTAGCCGTCAAGCCCCTGGACGTTGGCGAAGACCGCGTCAAAGCCGTGAACCAGACCCTCGGTGAAGCCCACCACCACGAAGAGGGCAATGGTCATGACGATGGACTGGACGAAGTCGGTGGTGGAGGCGGCCAGGAATCCGCCCAGAGTGCAGTAAATGACGATGACCGCGGCGGAGACCACCATGGCCAGCATGTAGTCGATGCCGAAGAGGGAGGAGAAGAGCTTACCGCAGGCGGCAAAGCCCGAGGCGGTGTAGGGGATGAAGAAGATGACGATGAACAGGGCCGAGATGATGGTCAGGACGCGGGCCTTGTCCCCGAAGCGGCGGGAGAAGAAGTCGGGGATGGTGAAGGCGTCGATGCGGTGGGAGTAGACGCGCAGCCGCTTGGCCACGAAGAGCCAGTTGAGGTAGGTGCCGATGGCCAGACCGATGGCGGTCCAGGATGCCTCGGCGAGACCCCCCATCATGGCGACGGCGGGAAGGCCCATGAGAAGCCAGCCGCTCATGTCCGAGGCCTCGGCGCTCATGGCGGTGACCAGGGGGCCCAGCTTACGGCCGCCCAGGAAGAAGTCTCCCGCGGTCTTATTCTTTTTGGAAACGGCAACGCCAATAGCCAGCATCATGCCCATGTACAGGACGATGGTCGCCAGCATGATCCATTCCGATATCTGCATAATAAAACTCCTTTCGGATTCAAAAGATGTAACATTATAGCACAAATCAAAATAGACCGAAATACAGAACCGATTATGTACGGAGAAAGCGAAAATAAAAGCCGTTATGCTACAAAACAGATTGCAACAAAACGGCTTTTGCTATAGACTGCAGTTCAGACATTTTCTGTAAGTTAAAATTCACTTAAAATTTTTGTGTAAAATTCCCAATAACATTTTTTGAAGGTAATGTGAAAGGGTTCTTGCAAAAGAAGGGAAGGACGACTCACTTCCCGTCGGGACTCCGATACCCCGCCAGGAACAGGGGCATGGTGCGGCGTCCGTACTCGGCCAGAGGGTACTCGCCCCCTACCAGACACCAGTCGTAGAGAATGGCCCGCTCCCAGAGAGCAAAGGTCTTGACCATCTCGTTGACCGAAAAGGCGGTGCCAAACTCCCCCGACTGCTGACCCTCCGAGAAGATGGAGCGGAGCAGGCGGTAGTAGGTGCGGTCGTGATCCAGGAGGTGCTTTTCGCTCTTGGTGACCAGCTGGGTGGAGAGGAGACGGGCCAGGAGCTCCAGGGAGATGGTGTTCTCAATGAGGCGGAACAGCTCGTAGTTGAGGTAGAGGAGCTTGTCGGTGGCGGTCATATCGGGGGGGAGGGACTCGGTCAGTTCCTCGTATTTCTCGTCGAAGAGGTAGGACAGGGAGGACAGGAGGGCGTCCTTGCCGCTGAAGTAGTGGTAGAAGGACCCCTTGGAGGTGCCCGACTCGTAGACGATGTCGTCCACGGTGGTGTCCTCGTAGCCCTGCTCGTAGAACAGCTTCCACGCCGCCGCTACGATCTTGGCCTTGGTGGTCTGGGTGCGCTTTTTTCTCATGGCGGTCCTCCTTCAAATTTGGGTTTATCGCTCCGCGCTAAACCCAAGTGAAATGCGCTTGCGCGCGTGAAATATGCGCTGAAGCGCATGTGAAATACTCGCAAGCGAGTGTGAAATTTGCCCTTCGGGCAAGTTGAGGTGCAGAACCTTCG
>JAFULU010000078.1 GCA_017483125.1 Clostridia bacterium | reverse complement strand
GTCTCGTCAATGATGTGGTAGGTCTCCTCGGTCAGAGGGCAGTGCAGGGAAATGATGTCACTGCTTGCGAACAGCTCGTCCGGCTCCACGTAGCGGACTGTATCCCCGTTGTCCAGCCCCTGCGCGGGGAACTTGTCGTAGCACAGCACCTTCATGCCGAAACCTCGGCAGATGTCGATGAACACCCGACCGATGCGCCCCGTGCCGATGACGCCCACGGTCTTGCCGTGAAGGTCGAAGCCCGTCATGTTGTTGAGACTGAAATTGAAGTCGCGGGAGCGGATGTAGGCCTTGTGGATGCGGCGGATGGAGGTCAGAAGCAGAGCCATGGTGTGCTCGGCCACGGCGTAGGGGGAATAGGCGGGAACTCGCACCACATGGATGCGGCCGAAGGCGTGCTTCATGTCCACGTTGTTAAATCCCGCACAGCGCAGAGCGATGAGGGAGACCCCCAGCTCGCAGAGACGGTCGATAACGGCGGCGTTCACGGTATCGTTGACGAATACGCAGACACCGTCAAAGCCGTGAGCCAGCTCCACGGTATCCTCGTTGAGCTTGGCTTCAAAATACTTGAATTCTACCTCCTGCTCGCCGCCGAAGCGATCGAAGGAGGGCTTGTCGTAGCTTTTTGCGTCGAAAAATGCGATCTTCATATGGTTTCCTTTCTTTGGGGAGGTTCAAATTTGGGTTTGTCGGGCGGAGCCCGTCACGCCCGAAGGGCATATCTCGCCCGAAGGGCACATCTCGCCTGCAAGGCATATCGTGCCCGAAGGGCATCTCGCAAACTCACAAAAAGGCTGATTTCGCCTAACGGCGAGCGATATGCGCTTTGCGCGAGATATGCCCGTTGGGCGCGATATGCCCGTTGGGCGCGATATGCCCTTCGGGCGTGAACACACCGACAAACCCCAATTTCAAAAAAACAAGAATACCCCTTGCAAAATTCCCCAATATGGTTTATAATAAACACAGTATCCGCCCGAGGCCCGCGGCCTTATGCAGTCCGATTCCCCGAACACTATAGTATACCATATTTTCGCAATTTGTCAAGTCTTTCTGAAAGGATTTTTCACCATGACCGATACCATCACCGAAGCCATCGAAACCGCCCCCGCCCTTCCCACCGAGGAAAAGACCACCGCCGCAGAGACCGCCGCCGCATGGGTATGCCCCGACTTCAAGGTCTCGGGGGTGTTCTCCTCCCACATGGTCCTCCAGCGCGAGAAGCCCATCAAGGTCTGGGGCTTTTCCGACACCCCCGGCTCCCGCGTGGCGGGCTGCTTCATGGGGGAGACCGTCACCGCCACCGTGGGTGAGGATAACCGTTTTACGCTGACCTTCTCACAGCACCTCTACGAGTGCGACCCCCAGATCATGGTCATCTCGGACGACCGCGGCCATACCGTGACCTTTGAGGATATCCTTGTCGGTGACGTCTGGCTCATCGGCGGTCAGTCCAACGCCGAGCTGACCCTGGGCCCCTGCATGGCCCTCACCCCCAGCATGGACTTCTATGAGGGGGACAATTTCCGCCTCTTCGCCCAGTATCAGAATTACCCCTACACCCACCAGGAGCTTTGCGCCACCCCCCAGCCCGACGTCATCAACCCCGACTGGTGCTGGAAGAGACCCGACAGGGAAGCATCCCTGAATTTCTCGGCCATGGGCTGGTACTTCGCCCACGAGGTCACCAAGCACATCGGCATCCCCCTGGGCATGGTCATGATGGCGGCGGGCGGTGCCTGCGTCCGCGAGCTGCTCCCCATAGAGCTGGCCCACGGCGAGGGCTACTTCTTCGGTGCCAACGTTCAGGAGGGCGGCTACTACAACACCCTCATCCACCCCTGGCTGGGTCTGCCCTGCAAGGCCATGCTCTTCTTCCAGGGCGAGAGCGAGGGCGGTGACCGTACCTTGGCCGAGAAGTACGCCTATGAGCTGGCCCTGCTGGTGGCCGACGAGCGGGCGCGCTTCGGTCAGGACTTCCCCTTCTACAACGTCCAGCTGTCCGACTACCGCGACGAGGGCACAAAGTTCTTCCCTTGGCACGACATCATCCGCATCCAGCAGCATCAGGCCCTGTCCATCATCCCCAATTCCACCTTGACCGTGGACATGGATCTGGGCGCCCCCGAGGACTGGCCCGACTGGGCACACTCCCCCCGCAAGCTGGAGCTGGGTGAACGCCTCGCCCTCTTAGCCCTGGCCAAGGAGTACGGCATCGGCCGCGAGACCGAGTGCGCCTCCCCCCGCCCCGTCATGGCCTCCTTGTCGAACGACCGCACCAAGCTCGTGGTGGAGTTCACCGACATCGCCGCGGGCCTCATCGTCAGCGGCCATAACCCCGCCGACAGCTACGGCATGGAGGTGCAGGGCTTCACGGTGGGCGACTACGACCACCGCACCCCTGCCCGCGCCACCGTCACCTCCCGCCATGCGGTCACCGTGGACATCCCCGCCGAGGTGCTGGCCGCTGTGGAGGCTGATCCCGACAACGCCAAGGCGATTATGGGTCAGGTCAATTACGCCTTCTCCCTGCGGATCACCCCCGAGAACGCCGACCTGCGGGGTGGAAATAATTTGCCCTCTATGGCGTTTTCCATGAGCGTGGCGGGGGTATGAGCGTTTTACAGACTCCAAGATCGCAAAAGGCAGATTTCCCGTATGGATCTCTGCCTTTTTCCTTTTGGGGACTTGACAAAAGGGAAGGACTGTGGTATAATACCTCGGTACGGAGGCATATCGAAGCGGTCATAACGAGGCGGTCTTGAAATCTTGCGACCGAAACGGACGCGAAAATCGCAGAAAGCCTTGCAACGCCTGACTTTTCGGGCACTCCGAAATCAGCAAAAAATCTCACATCTAACCAAATATCTAAAAAAATTAAATATCCGATGATTCCTGCTGAAAAGCAGTTTCATATACGGAGGGTTATCGAAGCGGTCATAACGAGGTGGTCTTGAAAACCCGCGCGTAACTGTTCCTTTTGTTCCCTCAAAATCCTTGTAATATCAAGGGGGTTCGGCATTTTCCATCATACAAAAATTTCATAGTTCTCTCGCGAAATTCTCTCCAAATTCCGGAGCATTTCGCTAAAGATACCCTACGGAGGGTTATCGAAGTGGTCATAACGAGGCGGTCTTGAAAACCGTTTGCCCTCTGGGCACGTGGGTTCGAATCCCACACCCTCCGCCACATTTTGCACAATTTCATGCAGTAAAAAGCACTTGAATTTAGTGATATTCGCTAAAATTCGGGTGCTTTTTTCTGTGCTTTAAGCCCCCTGAATTTTTGCCTTGGAGAGAACTCGAAAATTCTCTCCTGACCCCCGAAAAACCCTTGTGGCATAAGGCTTTTTCAGCTCTCCCATTTGCTCGTGATCTGCACATTTTCGGGTAATTTTACCGCGTTTTCCATGGCTTTTGCGGCATTTTCCTTGCTGCTCCAGTCCAAATGCGTGTAAATATTTAAAGTTACACTCACGGTAGAGTGCCCTAAATAGTCCTGCACTTCCTTTGGTGAGAGCCCCATTTTGTGCATCAGACTTGCGCAGGTGTGGCGCAGATCGTGAAAGCGTATCTTGCGCAGACCGTTGCGTTCAAGTATCTTCGGGAAAGCGTCCTCGATATAACGCGGCTTGAAGCGGTTACCCATCTCGTCGGTGAACACGTAGTCAATGTCCTTCATGTTGTAGCTGTTGCCGCAGATCTTGCGGTTTCGCTTTTGCACCTCGCGCCAAGCAAGCAGCTTTTCGCGCACTGTGTCAGACATGGGAAAGCTTCTGTAGCTCGACTTGGTCTTGGTTCGGTCGGAAGCAATGATAACGGTTTTGCCGTCCACACGCGCCTCAGTGACCGTGTGGTTGATGGTGATCCTGTTCTCCTCAAAATCAATGGCTTTCCACCGAAGTCCAATCACCTCACTTCTGCGCAGACCCAACAGAGCCGTGATGTAGATGAGAAGTCCCAGCTTGTGATCCCAAGATTTCTCGATGAGCAAGGCAAGCTCCTCCTCGGTGTACGCCGAGCCTTCAAAGCGCTCCGCACGGGGCGGGTCAACCTTGTCGGCTGGATTGTTTGGAATGAGATCCATTCGGTAAGCATACTTGAGAATTTTGTGAAGCAGCGCGTGCTCGTGTCTGACCGTTGTTCCCGACAGCGTTTTCATCTCGTGGAGATAGAAGGTCTGTAGGTCCTTGGCTTGCACGTTGGCAAGCGCCAGATTCTTTTTTTCAAAGTAAGGAATGAACTTCTTTTCCACCGTAGTTTGATAGCCTCCGAAGGTGGTAGGCACGACCGTCGTTCGCACCACCTCAAGCCAAGCCCGCATAAAATCGGTGAAAAGCATCCTGTCGCTAAAATCAAATAGTCGGCGGGAGCCCTCGGCACAACAAAGGTTTTGCGAAGATGCGATAGCATTTCCTCGGCGCGCTTCTTGTTTCCTTTCACGGGAAGTCCCGTGGCTTTCCATATTTGTTTTCGTTCGCCTGTGTAATCGGTGTAGCTGAGTACACAGTAATAATGTCCGTCTTTTTCTCGCAGGTGTCCTGCAATCATAAATAACTCCTTTCTGCATTCTGCACATATTTCGGACGTTTCTTTATTGGAGTGGCTCCATTATACAAGAAAAATTCTCTCCCGTCAAATGTGCGATTCCGCGCCTCGTTTCTTTTTGAGTTCGAATAAAATTTTTAAAACCTATTGACAAAGTAAAAAATAAGAGTATAATATAATGATTTAACGGTGCACAGTTAAATGGTCGGTTAGGGGTAAAATATTTGGAAAAGGAGAATAGAAAATGGAATACGAATACGTCAATAAATCCGAATATCGCCCTATGCGCGAAGAACTCGAGCAGATCATTAACCGCGTACATAAATATATGAGAAAGCACCACGATACCACTTTCCAGCATCGATTGATCGGTAGCGGTAAGCGGCATTTGATCACTCGAATCAAGGGTGGAAATACAGGATACGATTTTGATTACAACTTAATTGTTGAAGCTCCTATCGGCTTCAAGTGGAAAGAAAAAGTATTAAAGCAACACTTTATGGAGGCTTTTGCCGAGGCAATAAAAGGCACGGCATATTCAAATCCGAAGGACTCCACCTCTGCTATTACCATAAAAGTCGTCGATCAAAAGAATAGCAAAATACTTCGCAGCTGTGATTTTGCTATCGTTTATTACGAGGATAACGAGGAGAGCAACGGATATTATTGTCTTAAGAATCTAAAGGGTCAGAATCGATATGTGTTTGAGTATCGAAATCTGAGCCACAACATTGATGGAAAATTAGGAGATATTCTGTACTATAGTGACGGTTGGGCAGAAATAAAGAAAGAATATCTAAAGCTCAAATGCCGCAACAAAGATGAGAATAAGCGCTCTTACTCGATCTATCTTGAGGCGGTCAATAACGTACATAATCGTCTGCCAGAGGACGATTGATATCGAAAGGAATCCGATTGTCGGGTTCCTTTTTCACTTCGTCCCCGCGTGAGACGAAGTTATTTTCTTGTTCAGCCTCGTGCCAATATGGCACGAAGAATGTGTCTCCATCGGAGACGAATAAATTGTGCTCCACCGGAGCATAATTTTCACTTCTGCACCGACGGTGCACAAGTTGAGATAAGACTTCTCCACCAGCGGAGGAGAAGTTGCTATCTTCCCCTCCGCTGGCGCGGAAGTTCAACCTATGTGCCGAAGGCACATAAGTTTAGATCTGCTCAGCGCTCAGCCAAGAGGTATTGCCTCTTGCGGTAATTGTGTACTTGATTTTCCATCTCGAGCCAAGCGGCTGACGTGACATACAAATGTCATTTTCTCGAGTCGTATATTTGCCACCCTTTCTATCATCGCGATAAGCAATCAGCTTGAGCTTCTGCCCGTCGTCGGTATCAAAGTAGCAAATCAAATTACATCTTTTGCCCCATTTTCTCATAACCAATGTGGCGGTGGTTTCTCCGGCTTCGGAGGGAAAGGGATACTGATTTACATCAAATCCCATTTCTTCAAGATCACTTGGAACATAACCTCTTTTTTCTACCATACTATCACTCTTCTTAATAATTATCTCGCTCGATCATCCTTGCGCGCGGGTGCTTTTGCCTGAGGCTCGGACGATTTCGGCTGTGTGTTTTTGAGTTCGGCTTTTTCTTTCGGATTGAGAAAATACTCGCGCTCCAGCTTTTCACGACGCATCTTTTCTTCGGCTTCCACCATTTCGCGCATCACACCCGAGCGTTCAAGCACGTTCTTGATATCGGAGATCTTTCTCCGCAGCGGCTTCATTTCTGCCGACAAGGCGTGTATTTCTTCCTGCACCTGTAGCTTCATTTCGGGATCATTGCAACGGCGAATGCTGTTGTAAAGGTCCTTTCTTTTTCGCTCAAGCGCCATCAGTTCGCGTTCGGTTCGCTCCAAAAACGCATCGGCATCCTCTTTGGTGTTGATGTCCTCTTGCCCCATCAGTACCGCTTGGCGCGAATACATTTCGCACTTGCGGGTCGCCTCTCGCATCTCGGGGGTGATCGGCTGATACTTCGGCGCGGGATCGTTTGGCGTGATGAGATCGGGACCGCCCAAGAGATAGACAAAGGTCAGCACAAGCGTAAGCAGTGGTCCATAGTCTCGCTCGGGCGCGTACAACCAATGCTGCCTTGGCGGATGGCATAGGTTGCGGATATTATTGTTTTTGATCTTGCCAACGTATGAAGCGTAACCGCAAAGCCCTTTCCAGTAATTCGCTTCAATGGTTTTGTCGATGGACGCGAGACTATAATCCTCCCCAAGATTATGAATTCTCGTCCATTGTTTTCCGTCCTTCGGCTTGATCTTTGGGTACTTTCCGCCTTCGTTTCGGTCAAACTCAAATCCTCTGTCACGCAGGTGCATAATAAAATCCTGCCACGTCGGTGAGATCTTTCGCGCCTCATCGATCGCCCAGCGCATCAAATTATACCGCGTCGGCTTGTCCGCCTTCTCATCAAAGTAGATGTTTCTCGGCGTGTGACCTTTCGGATTTTTGATGACCGACAGACCG
>JAFULU010000077.1 GCA_017483125.1 Clostridia bacterium | reverse complement strand
CATATGATCCACGTTCCGCTTGGACAGCGTCACGATCACCGTCAGCACCCCCATCAGCAGAGTATTGCCAATGAGCCGCCCCCACTCCCCCTTGAAGGGAATGAGCCGCCGCCCCGTCACCAGACGAAGCAGACACACGGCGAAATAGCTGGCAAAGGTAGCCACCGACGCCCCCATAGCCCCGAAGGGGGGAATGAGCAACAGGTTCAGCGCCACGTTCAGCACCGCCCCCGCCAGAGCCGTCAGCATGGACCCCATAGTCTTTTTGCTGGCAAAGTACACCGACCCAAGGAAGGTGCACAGAGCGGTGAACACCGTGGCGAAGGTCAGAGTGGGGATGTAGACCCACGCCTCCACGAAATCCCCCGCGAAGAGAAGCCCCGCCAGAGCCCGGGAGCCCAGGATCAGACACCCGCCCCCCAGAAAGGCCAGAGTGGTGTAGGCCCGCCACACCTTGGAGTAGAAGGCGGCGCAGGCCTCGGGATCCTCCTCGGCGGACACCGACAGCTTCCACGCGCTGTCGAAGATGGCGATGGCGTAGATCAAGAGATTGGGAATCTTGTAGGCCGCAGTGTACAGGCCGTTCATCTCGGGGGAGCACATCATGTCCACCATGTAGCGGTCGGATACCCCCGTGATCCACCAGAAAATGGTGGTGGGCACCAGGGGAAGACAGAACTTCAGCATGGTCACGATGGTCTGTTTGGAAATGCTCCTCGGCTTCACCGCCCGCCACAGCCGCGTCACCAGAATGAGAAACACCGTAGTCACAAGATCCGCCAGGATGATGGCCGAAACGTACCCCGTCACCCCGAAGTCCAGCACGGGAAGGAACAGGATGTTGAACCCGATCACCAGGGCGGTGTTCAGGATCCCCTGCCCCGCGAAGAGCTTGGTCCGCCCGATGGCGCAGAGGTACTGGGACACCACCGTGTGCAGGTTGGCCACCACCACGTAAGCCGCGATGAGCCACACCGAATCCGCGAAACGGGGGATCAGGAGCATGAGAGGAGCCAGACAGAGAAACACCACCGACCCCACGCCGTAGACCAACAAACCGTTGGTGAAGAAGGCCTCCTTGTCCCCGTCCCTGGCGGCGGCGGAGCGGAAGATGCCCTCGCTGATGCCCACGCAGGCCAGGGGGATCAGCAGATTGGCGATCCCCGTGATCAGCTCGGCCGTACCGAACTCCGCCTCGGTCATGCAGGCGGTGTACAGGCCGATCATGAAGAACATGAGCAGCTTGGAGAGGAGCTTGCCCACGGTGAAAACGGCGGTATTGGTCAGAAGTCGCCGGTACTTGCTTGGGGTCTTGGGGTTGCTCTCGGGCATATGCTTCCCTCCCTTTCTGAAAATTTCCATTCTATCTATTTATTGTACCAAATCCCGCCCCCATAGTCAAGGGGTTGGGTGTAAATTTTCGCAAACCGTTGGTTGAGTCGCGCATTTCGTCCCACAGAGAAAAGTCCCTCCGCCAATCAAACGGAGGGACGCAGTCTATTTCAGGCATCCGTACACAGCCGCACCCGTTTTGCTCGCGGTACAGGCACGGCAGCATGGATGAAGCCGCTCACCTTTACGACTTCTCACCCAATAATTCAGAAAGTATCTGGCTTCCCTCCTCGGCTCCGTCGTGAATGGGATATACGATCTTACGGCAAAGGTATACGTTTCCATCCCTTACCTCCAGATAATACCCGCCCTCATTGGTGGCTCCGAAAAATTCCGACGCGGCCTCTATACGGTCAATGGCATCCATGACCCGCTCCACCGTCACGTTTTCCAGATTTCGTTGCCAGGAAACCATGGTCGAGTGCAGAATATCGGTGTGGGTTGTCAAGGCATCCCGAACCGTCTCAGGCATAGGCTGAGCGTCCTGCGTGTCATCCTCGGCCGTGAGCGCGTGGGTACGGATGTAGGCCAGGATGACCTCGTAGGCCTCCTTGTTCAGATGGATGCCGTCCGCGGAGCTGCAGTATTCTGCCTTCAGACAGCCCTCCTCATCCTTCAGCACCGATTGCGTATCCAGATAGCGGCAACCGTTCTCGGCGGCGATATCCTTGACCCACCCGTTGGCGGTGTCGATCTTATCATTGCCCAAAGACACACAGTCCTCGGTCACGGGGAAAATGGATTGCAGAATGATCCGCGTGTCGGGGGACTCGGCCAAAATGGTTTGGATCAGGGAGGCATAGCAGGCCTTGAACTCGCTCTCGTTCAAATAGGTCACACCCCAGTCGGTGCCCAGAGTGATGATCATGATCTCAGGCTTGGCCACCCCCGCGGCCTGTGCCACGGTCATCTTCTCTCCCGTCTCGGGGTAAATGATCTCGACCTCATTGACTAAAAGATTCAGATTAAACACGTTGCTCTCTGTACGCCAGACCTGCTTGGTATCCCGTCCGCCCGTCAGTACCCCGCGGTTGATGAGATGGGCGGTGAGGGAGTCACCCACGAAGATCAGCTTGTCCTGATACGCCGAGCCCGCGTCGGGAGTCTCGGGCAGAGTCACGCCGTCATCCACAGGAGGCTCGGTCTCGGGTTCCGTAACCTCTTCCGTCGGCTCCTCGGTGGGTGTGTCGGTCAGTTCCTCGGTGGGTGTGTCGGTCATGGGGATCCACGCCCCGTACAGAGCCATGTCGGCGGTAATCGGCGTAGAGAAATCGAAACGGCTGTCCGCGCCCCGATCTTCTGCCGTGTACCAGCCATCGAATCGGCCTCCGTCATCAAAAGGCGCAACGGCAGGCTCCACAGCGCACATCCCTGCCTTCACTCTCTGGGGAGCGGGCGGGGCGGCGGGATACCCGTTGATCACGAAGGAGACCAGATACTCCTCCCCCTCGGCGGGCAGATCGGCGGTCGCATCCTCGGTCGTTCCCTCCTCGGTGGTCACCTCAGGCGGCCTATGCGGGAAAAACCCAAAGGCATTCCCCACAACACCGACCGCGATCCCCACCGCCGCCACCAGAGCGGCACAGGAGGCCAGCGTCACGGGCAAGACCCAAGCCGCCCGCTTCCCCGCCGAGGCCGCCGTGGCAGTCCCCCCGACAGCACTCCCGACAGCCCCGCCCACAGCAGGCAGGAAAGCCGTACTCTCCAGCACCAGATCGTCACCAATATTCGTCATAGCCGAAAACAGGGTCAATTCACGCTCGGTCATAGCGAATACCCCCTCTCAGAAAGGTATACCCGCAACCGCTCACGGGTCTTGCCCAGCCGCTTGGTCACGGCGTTGGGGGACAGACCGCTCCCCGCCGCCAGATCCTTCACCGCCGCCCCGTGCCAGTACCGCCCCAAAAACAGACGGCGGTCGGTCTCCTCCTCGGATCGCAAAAACTGATCCAGCAGGTCGGACAGCGCGGCAGCCTCCTCCCGCTCCGCCTCGGTGGGGATGCAGGCGGACAGCTCAACCATCGCCGCCTCCAGCTCCACGGTGGGCCGCTCCACCCGCTTCTCGCGGTAGCGGTCGATGGACAGATTGCGGACGATTTTGGCAAGGAACGCCCGCAGACAACGGGGAATGGTGGGCGGGATGGCGTTCCACGCCTTGAGCCAGGTGTCGTTGACGCACTCCTCGGCGTCCATGCGGTTGTTCAGGATGGACATGGATACTCCCATGCAAAAGGCCCCGTGCGCCCGCTCGGTCTCCAGAATGGCCTTTTCATCCCGCGCGAAATACAGGTCGATGATCTTCTGATCGGTCAAAATAATCTCCTCCTTTGGTTTCAATAGTCCGAGGACCCGCAAAAAGCATTGCGCGGAGCCCCCTCATATACTGTGACGGAGAAATCGGGGTGTTTCTGCCCGGTTTGCGAAATTTTTTGGATGTTTTTTCTAATTTGGGTTTGGCGGTGGGTCCGGAAATGAAGCCGTAGGGACCGGCGTCCTCGACGGTCCGCAAATATCCTTGACCCGACAAAGATTCTTGGTTGAACGGTGGCGGACCGTCGAGGACGCCGGTCCCTACATTCGAGGGGAACCCCACCGCTAAACCCCAATTTACCCCCCAAAAACCCAAAACGACCGAAAACCCCTCAAAGCGGCTCTCGGTCGTTTCTATCGGTGCAAAAGATCAACGATCAGCGATCGGCGATCTGCGTCAGCGATCGCAGTTCTCCCAGTTATGGTAAACGTCCAGCACGTCGTCGTCCTCCTCCAGCATATCCAGGAGCAGACCCATGAACTTGATGTCGTCATCGGAAGTCAGCTCGGTGTAGGTGGAGGGGATCTTGGTGACCTCGGCGGAGTTCAGGTTGTAGCCCAGAGCCTTCAGCTCGTCGGCGATGGCGTAGACGTCGGCGGGATCGGTGGTGATCTCGTAGATGCCCTCGGTGGCGGCGAAGTCCTCGGCGCCGGCCTCCAGAGCCTGCTCCATAATGGTGTCCTCGTCGTAGTCGCCGTCCTCGTCGTTGATGACGATCATACCCTTATCCTCGAACATGAAGCTCACACAGCCCGAGGTACCCATGTTGCCGTGGTACTTGGAGAAGTAGGAGCGGACGTTGCCCGCGGTGCGGTTTCTGTTGTCAGTGGAGGTGACCACGATGACGGCCACGCCTGCGGGACCGTAGCCCTCGTAGGTGATCTCCTCAAAGCTCTCGCCCTTGGTGCCCTCTGCCTTCTTGATGGTGCGCTCGATGTTCTCGTTGGGAACGTTGTTGGCCTTGGCCTTTTGGATCAGATCGCGGAGCTTGGCGTTGGAGGCGGGATCGGGACCACCCTCCTTGACTGCGATGGTCAGCTCCTTACCGATCTTGGTAAAGATCTTGGCCTTGGCCTTGTCGGTCTTTTCCTTCTTGTGCTTGATGTTAGCCCATTTGCTATGTCCGGACATGATATATACCTCTCTTGTTAATAATTACTTTTTCAATTCAATCATCATTACAATGATTGGCCGCAACCGTATGATTGGAATAAGTACTCCATGTGGGTTCATAATCCTCGGTTGCCTGATTCCCCCACATATCCCAGCCTTCGCGGTCTCCACGCGCGAACAACTCCAAATAAGGAGCTGAAGAACAGCTTTCGATCAAAGAAATAAACTCGTCGGGCTTTCTGGAATGCTCCCGTTTCATAGCACGAATCAAATTCACCTGAGAACGCCCAGCATCCAGAGTTCTGTTTTTGTCTCCTTTTATACCGAACAATAGGATTTCTGTAACGTTTCTGAAATAGAACCCTACACCACGACCATCAGGCATTCCGTCTTTTCTCGTTTTTTCCCAAATGATATTCGTCTTATACTCAAAGCCCCATGCCTTCATAACTTCAAGACCTTCGGGAAGGAGCGCGTTGGGAACCCATAAATACAAATGGCATTTTTCATCCGCCACATCTCCAACGGGAAGCGCCTTGATTTCATCCAACTTCATAGTTCCGTAGCGGTTCAGCCGCTTATGCTCGGGGGCAACCTTACCTGTTCTGTTTTGAAACTGCCAAGGCGGGTCTGCGTAAATCGTTTTATATTTTTTTCCCTGTGTATATGCTTGAAAGTCCTCTACGGTTAATTCCAACATGGTCTTTTCCATAGTCAATAGCCCTCCACACAAGTTTTTTTGATGCCAACGGCCAATATAGGACAACCGCCGTTTCTGCGAGATTTCAAGCGGTATTCCAATTTGCCCATCCAAGTCGTACTCGCACCATATTTCTTAATCAAAGACTTGCCGTTGTTATCCGTAAGTTCTTTGAAAATATCATTGAGCTCCTCGGCACGGGTAACGATAATGCCCACTTCAATCAAACCGCAATCAAAATACGTCCTCATCGCCACCAAATCACGATCAAAGGTTTGATCTTTACTGTTCCACTCCAAATCAAAGGCAACTTTACCCTTAATGAAGTCAATATTGTGTCCATCAATATACCCCACAATCGTCTTCTGGTCGAAAGGCTCGTCTGCGAAACGTCCTCTCTGGTCGGCACGCCGAGGATACATTTTCACAAGCAAATCTCCCGTGATCTTGATCTCTCTCCACCCCAGAGGGTACAGAACATCATCGAACTTTTTGGGAATAGCTGTTTCGTTACCTCCTGCAGCTTTCAGATCATCAACCGTGATGATTAACCGCTGTAACGCCTCTTGAATGTCATTCCATTCCTCGGGGAATGCCTCACTCAATATTTCCAGTGCGTGACCGTAATTCTGAAACTCAAACTTATCAAACAACTCTTCTTTCATGTATGCTTTCAACTGTTCCATGAGATTCCCCTCCGTATTTATTTTAAATCAGATCTTCTCAGTCTTCCAGAAACAAATCAACCCTTCAGACCCACCAGGGTCATGGGCCATTTGATTTTCAGTAGCTTGCAGATCCATTTTCCCGCCTCAATCAGCCCCATCATGATGGCCAGACCCAGAACAGGCTGGAGTGCGGTCAGGGCCGCGGGGAAATTCACAAGACCGAAGAGACCGGTAATGAGTACCAGATGGTACAGGTACACGCAGTAGGTGCAGGAGCCGATCTCGCAAAGGATCCTCTGCCGACGGCTTGCCAGCTGATAGGACAGGAAATACAGCGCGAGAAGAGCGGACAGCTCAAAAACGGCGGCATCCATGCGGTAGTAGGTGATTCCGCCCTCCTTGAATTCGCCGAAAGCGGTCAGACCGTACAGGACCGCGAAGACCGCCACGGATATCCATCCCGCCACGGAACTTTGGGCAAGCCTCCGATCCCAGCGGTAACGTCTCGCCAGCATACCGAGGGCGAAGAAGCCCATCCAGTTGAAGACGTTCAAGGAAGGGGTACCCAGCAGAATACTGACGTAGTTGTAGCCCAGAGTCTCCAGAACCAGCGACACGGCACTCACGCCAATGCTCACCCACAGAAGAGCGGGACGCTTACCCATGAGCTTGAACACCGCGAAGAGCAGGATGAGGAGGAAGGGGAAATAGAAGGATGAATTGAAGCCCAGCATCCGTTGCACGTAGTAGAGAAAGGGCTCACGGGAATGGTACAGCACGATATCCACCAGATTCCGCAAAATCCCCGCGATGATCCACGGCATCACAATGGTGATTCCCTTCTTTTTCCAGAAAGCCTTGGTGTCATGGGGCTTTCGGCGGTAGAAGAAGCCGCTCACCGTAATGAAGATGGGCACACCCATAATGGACCACGGCTCCAAGGCCACGGTGGAGACCGTCGTAAAAGTCCCCAAATCGCAGATGACGTTGGACAGGTGGGACACCAGCACCGAAAAGATGGCGAAGGCCTTGATGATGAAGAAGGCCCTGCTCTCCCGCTCGGTAACGGTAGGGTCGGGCAGTACGACGGCGTTTTTGGTTTCCATAGCCGGCTCTCCTTACTTGTAAGCGATCAGATCTTCTCGGTCTTGCGCAGGCAGATCAGCCCGAAGGCACTGCCCAAAACGTGCTTGGTAGCGGCGGTCAGCGCCAGTCTGGTAGCCTTCACGCCCTCATCCTCGGCGCCGAAGATGGAGCACTCGTGGTAGAAGCGGTTGAACGCCGTAGCCACGTCCAGAATGTAGCGGGTGATGACCGAGGGCTCGTAGTCGCGCAGAGCCACGCGGACCCTCTCCTCGTACTGGGACAGAGCCACGCACAAAGCCTTCTCCACAGGGTCGGTCAGGGTGATGCTGTCGATGGACTCCACCTCACCGCCGGCCTTTTCCAGGATGGAGCAGGCGCGGGCGTAGGTGTACTGCACGTAGGGGCCCGTGTTGCCGTCAAAGGACAGAGCATCCTCCATGTTGAAGTTGATATCCTTGATGCGGTTGTTGGACAGGTAGTAGAACACGATGGCGCCCACGCCCACCGCCTCGGCGATATCAGAACGGCCCTTCAGATCGGGGTTCTTCTCCTCCATGATCTCGGTCACCTTCTCGATGGCGGCGGCGAAGAGATCCTTCAGAAGCACCACGTTACCGGTTCTGGTAGCCAGCTTGGCGCCGTTCACCGACACCGTACCGTAAGGCACGTGGACCAGCCCCTCGTACCAATCGTAGCCCATGAGCTCCACCACCTTGAACCACTGCTGGAAGTGGAGGATCTGCTGATTGGAGGTGACGTAGATGCACTTGTCGAAGTCGTACATCTCCTTGCGATCCACCGCGGCGGCAATGTCACGGGTGGGATACAGGGAGGAGCCGTCCCGCTTCAGAATGAGGCAAGGAGGCATACCGTACGCCTCCAGATCCACGATGGACGCGCCGTCATCCAGCTTGAGCAGACCGCAGTCGCGGAGCTTCTGCACCTGGGCGGGCATGAGATCGGTGTAAGCCGACTCACCCTTGTAGCTGTCAAAGGAGATGCCCAACTGCTGTAGGGTCACGTCGTTAGCCTTCACGGACTTCTCCACCAGCCAACGCCACAGCGCCAGATTCTCCTCGTCACCCTGCTCCATCTTGCAGAACTCAGCGCGGGCCTCGTCAGCCAGAGAGGGATCCTCCGCGATGGCGTTGTTGATGCGGACGTAGAGATCCACCAGGGCATCCACGCCCCCCTCCTCTACGGTTTGGCGGTCGCCCCACTTCTTGTAGGCCACCATCATCTTACCGAACTGGGTACCCCAGTCGCCGAGGTAGTTGATGCCCACGCACTTGTAGCCCACGAACTCGTGGAGCTTCTTCAGGGAGTGACCGATGACGGTCGTACCCAAGTGACCGATGTGGAAGGGCTTGGCCAGATTGGGAGAGCAGTAGTCCAGGACCACGGTCTTGCCTTGACCCATATCGGGCGCACCGTAGCGCTCCTTCTTCGCAAGGATCTCGGGCACCAGCTTGCTTGCCAGATACGCGCCCGACAGGTAAATATTCAGATACCCGTTCACCGCCTCGGCCTTCTCAATGGCCTCCCCGCTCACCAGGGGAGCCAGGGTCGAAGCGATCTGCACAGGGGAACGGCGCAGGGTCTTGGCCAGCTTGAAGCAGGGCAGCGCGATGTCACCCATGGCAGGGTCGGGGGGGTATTCCAGAAGCCCCAACACGTCCTCGGCGGTCATATCGCTCTGGGGGGCGATGGACTTCACACCCTCCAGAATGCCGTCGGCGATCAGAGCCTTGATCTGTATCATCATAACGATTTCTTCCTTTCGTAGGTTTCGTGATACCCGAAAATAAGCGCGACAAAAGGATACGGGTACCGTAACTGATATATTATATCATAGTTTTCTTTATTTTGCAAGATGTTTTTCAAAAAAACATACCCCACGGAGCAAATTTCCGCGGGGTATGGAAGATCACGGCCACGGTCTGGGGCCGGGGGTGGGCACGTTGGGATAGGGCACCGTGGGGGTCTCGGGGCGGGGATCGGGTATGTTGATGTTCGGCCATTCGGGACGTGGGTCGGGTGCCGTGGGGATACTGGGCGTCGGCACCGTAGCGGTGGGTTGTTGGACCACCCCGGTGAAATACTCGTTGGGGTTGAAGAAATTGGAGTCCTTTCGGGTCTCCTCCTCCTCATCCTCAGGCTCCTCGATCTCCTCCTCGGAGTCGGGCTCGCACTCGTATTCGCTCTCATGGGGTTCCTCGGTCTCGTCGGGCTTCAAGAGAGGCGCGATCACCCCGTAGAAGCCGCCCCACAGGTCAGGCCCCCCCAGAAGGGGCATCACCGTCAAAAGACCGCAGAGCATAGCGGCGGCCAACCCCGCGGCCACCCACCCCCGCCACACACGGCGAGGCTTTGCGGGAACAGGCGGAAATACCGCGCCGCCCTCTTTGACGTTGGGGTAGAAGAACTCCATAGACTCGGCGATCAGGGCATCGTCCACCCCGCCCACCGCCTCCGCCAGCCGGTATCGGTTCAGAGTGCTCATACCGTGATCCCCCTTTCAGCCAGAAAGTCCCGCAGGTCGTTGCGGACGCGGTACAGCTTCACCGACACCGTGTTGGCGGGCAGACCGAGATCCTTGGCCAGAGTCGCTACCGAGCGGCCGTGCCAGTACCGCCCCATGAACAGGAGCCGATCCTCCCGCTCCAGTCCCCGCAAAAACTCCGAGAACAGCTCGGAAAGCCCCTCGGACTGCTCCTCGGGAATGGCCAGTACCCCCTCCAGCTCCTCCAGAGACAGGGTCATATCCTTATCCCGCCGCTTGGCCTTGCGCTCACGCAGGCGGTTGATGGACAGATTGCGGGTGATGCGGCACAGAAATGCCTTCAGTATGGTCGGCCGCTGGGGCGGGATGCTCCGCCAGGTCTGGAGCCAAGTGTCGCTGACACACTCCTCGGCGTCCATGCGGTCCTTCAGGATGTCCATGGACACCTGCATACATACCCCGCCGTACCGCTTGGCGGTCTCCTCGATGGCCAGCTCGTCGCGGGCAAAATACAATTCAATGATCTGATGATCCTCCACGGTGTTCTCCTTTCACAGGGGATTTGCTTGGCCCCATGATACCACAAAACGGGCGGGGCCGCGCAAAAGCGGGATATTCGGTCGCCTTTTGGGACGATCGGTAGCCCTTCACTCTATAAGACACCAAAAAAACCGAAATATGACAGCTTTTTCAAAAAAAAGTTTGAATTTTTTCTGCCATCCTTCGTAGCCGCTTCCTTTGGACAGTAGTATACCACAAAAAAGACCGTTTGGCAATAGGGGCAAGCCATTGCGGAGAATATCGGCGCGGAAAATGGTCAAATTTGGGTTTATCGGTCTGCGACCGAAATGCAAAATTCAAAATGCAAAATGCAAAATTGAAGTACGGGCGTCGGCGAAGTGAGAATCTGACAAAATGATTTTTTTGCGGGGGCAATGACTTTTCTGGTTTTTTTTCACGTACCTTTACCACAAGATAGGCTTTTGCGCCAGCAAAAGGCTTCATCAATTTTGCATTTTGCATTTTGCATTAT
>JAFULU010000076.1 GCA_017483125.1 Clostridia bacterium | reverse complement strand
CGGGAGCGGGAGTCTCGGGCTCGTCGGTATCGGGAGCGGGAGTCTCGGGCTCGTCGGTATCGGGAGCGGGAGTCTCGGGTTCGTCGGCGGGCGTATCGTTGCCCTCACTGTCGGCAACTTGGTTCGTGGTATTCACAGGCTCGGAGGGGGTGGTATCATCACAGCTCACCAGCAGAATACCCAGAGTCAGAATGAGAACGAGTGCGATTAATTTGGTTTTCATGGTGTATGTATCTCCTATACAATTATTTTCATAAGTCAATAATCCACGTAATCGGGCTTCGTGATGTTTCGCCTCAGGGCGAAGGGGTACACGAAGACAGACAGTACCGTACCGATAGCCACCGCTGCTACAGCCGCAATAAGCCCCAGAAGGAATCCCAGAACGGCGAACAGAATCTTCACGCCGATAAAGAACAAGCAACCGTCTATATCCAACGTGAAGATGATACCGGGCATCTTGACAAAGCCCCAGGACCAGATTTCCATAACCACGTCGCCGATGAAGTTGTTGTCCAGGATCAGGCAGGACAGGAAGCAAAAGCCCGCCGCGGACACGGGGAGGCCGATCAGGAAGCTCTTGACGCCGAATTTGGTGGTCAGTCCCAAAGCAATCAGCAGAAGTATCGCCGCAACGATGCCACCCCAAATAAAGGAAAGCCTTCTCTTGCGCTCGGCCTTGGCGTATACTTCCCTGCGGGCGCTTTCGTCCCGCGCTTTCTTGCATTTGGCGCAGTAGGCTCCGCCGTTCATCAGTCTCTGGGCGATATCCGACGGCTCGGTGATCTTCTTTTTACAGGAATCGCACACCGCCAAAACCTGCGGGGGCGCTTCCTTATATACGTATTCCTTTTCGGTCACCACTCGCTCTACGACCACAGGCTCAGCGGGGGCTGACTCGACGCCCAGAATCTCGTCGGTAGTGACATTGAATATTTTTGCCATTTCGGTAATGGTTCCGATAGAGGGCTCCACCTCGTTGTTCTCCCAACGGGATACGGCCTGGGGTGAAACAAAGAGAAGATCTGCCAGATTCTTCTGGGTCATGCCTCTCTGCATCCTGAGTTTCTTAATGTTGTTCCCGATCATCATATGTCTCCTTTGCAGTTATTTCGCGACGGGAAGTCACGGACTCATTATAAACGAAAAGTGGAGTTTTGTAAATCAACAAACTGTGGAAACCGCTACACAGTTTGTTCATCCTGTATTTTCCCTTATCCGACAACGGATTTTATGGATGCAAAAAAGGTGCGCCCAATCGGAACGCACCGAAAAAGCGTCTCTCCCGATTGTTGCTACACAATTATCTATCCGTTCAATGGGTATAGAAAGAAGAAGAAAACACTTTTTGCCAAAGTATTTTCCCACGAACGGAACCGAAATATGTCATTGTGTAGCGTTTTTATTATACCACCCTTTTGTACAAATGTCAACAATTTGTGGAATATTTATTCAGAAACAAAAAAAGGCGCCGAAACGCCTTTTTTGTGTATACGCAAGGTGTGGGGGACTCTCCCGGGAGGAGAGCTTAGTTTTTGACCTCGATCTGACACATCCCCATGGTCACCAGTGCGGCCTTATGGGTCTCGGGGGTCACACCCGCGCAGCAGGCGGCGTCCACCGAGATGGGGATCTCGGGGTAGTTGGCCTTGAGGAGCAGGGTGTTGGACACCACACAGAT
>JAFULU010000075.1 GCA_017483125.1 Clostridia bacterium | reverse complement strand
TCACCTCCAACATCCGCGACTATGAGCTGGGCACCATCGTGGGCACCACCACCTACGGCAAGGGCTGCGGACAGACCACCTACCCCCTGTCCCGCTACGGCTACGACGGAGCCCTCAAGCTGACCTCCTTCTACTACTACCCTCCCTGCGGTGAGGGCTACGACGGCATCGGCATCACCCCCCACGTGGAGGTGGAGCTGTCCGAGGAGGCGCAGAAGTACAACATCAACCTACTGCCCGACGAGCTGGATAATCAGCTGGCGGCGGCGGTCGCATCCATGAAATAAGGGCACCTCTAAAAACTCATCGTGCGGGGAGCGGCGAGAATATTTTTCGTCAGTCTAAACAAAAATCCGCACGAATAGTTGATCCTATGCGAAGGATTTTTGTAACGAATGACGGAAAAGATTCCGCCGATTCGCCGTGCGAGGGGTTTTTTAGAGGTGTCCATAATCCCCATACGGGGTAAAAACTCCCTCGGAGCGGGTACTTTTCCCCGCTCCGTCAGGGCGTATAGGGGCTATCCCCCCACAATTACCATTTTTCCATCAAAGGAGACCATTACCATGGCAGAGATCAAGCAGATGTACACCAAACAGGGCTATCAGGACCTTGTTGACGAGCTGAAATACTTAAAGCTGACGAGACGTGAGGAGATCAAGGAGCAGATCGCCGTGGCTCGCGGCTTCGGTGACCTTTCCGAGAACGCCGAGTACGACGAGGCCAGAAACGAGCAGGCCAAGGTCGAGGCCCGCATCCAGGAGCTGGAGGCCCTGATCGAGAACGCCGAGATCATCGACGAGAGCAACATGGACGTCCGTGCCATCAGCCTCGGCTCGGTGGTCAAGCTCTACGACGAGGACTTTGAGGAGGAGATCACCTACAGCATCGTGGGCTCCAACCAGGCAGATCCTCTGGAGCAGAAGATCTCGGACCAGTCCCCCATCGGCCGCGCCCTCATGGGTAAGAAGGCAGGGGATAAGGTCACCGTCACCGCTCCCGCGGGGGAGCTGCACTTCAAGGTTCTTGAGGTTGCCCGCGCTAACCACTAATCTGATTCAACATACAGGGGAAGGAAAGGACGCCCCACAATCGGCTGCACAACGCGAGCCGCGGCGGCCTTCCTTCCCCTTGTCATAATTCGTAATTCATAATTCGTAATTCGTAATCGGGGAGCGGACTGAACGAGCCCCAAACAGTAAAACTTTGCGGGTCGGTTGCTTTCAAATTGCAGTTTATCGGGCTGACGGAGCCGAACGGAATTGGGGAGTGTGACCCTCATCCGCCTCCCGCCGCAGAGCTGGTCGGCACCTTCCCCCTAGGGGAAGGCAAGGGTATGCGGAAACCGTTCTTTTCGTTGAAGCCAAAAGAAAAACATAGTTTTGGTGATGAGGGAAAGCTCCCATTTCCTCGTGCTTGCCTTCCCCTGGGGGGAAGGTGGCGCCCGCCGACAGCGGGTGACGGATGAGGGTCACACAAAAAGTTTCCTATCGGTTCAAACAGTTCGATAAACCCAAATTTGAAATATTGTCTGAACAGTAACAAAAGGCTATTACAATTACGAATTACGAATTCCCACATAGAAAGGAACCCATCATGTCCAACTATAACGTCAACTACCGCCACAACCCCATCGAGCCTCCCGAGCCCGAGCAGAATCCCCAGAACGACAGCGATAAGCCGGAAGCACGGGATATTATGGAATCGTCCCCTGCGCTCCGTTGGCTGGATAACTTCTGGTACCACTACAAATGGACGGTCATCATCGTGGCCTTTTTCGTCTCGGTGGCCGTCATCGGTATCGTCCAGATGGTCAACCGTCCGAACTACGATACCTCGGTCTGCCTGGCATCCCCCTACAAGATGAACAAGGAGGAGCGGGCGGATATGGAGGCCCTGTTCCAGAAAATCTGCCCTGAGGACTTCAACGGCGACGGGGAAAAGCTGGTCAATCTGGTGGAGTACCAGATCTACTCCGAGGAGGAGTTTGAGTCCGAGGCCGACCGCTACGAGGCCATGACCGACGAGAACGGCAACCCCGACCAGTTCCAGATCAACCGCAAGTTCAACTCCGACGAGTACAAGAACTTCTCCAACTTCACCATGACGGGGGAGACCTCGGTCTACATCCTCAGCCCCTACCTCTACGATCTCCTGGTGAGTGCCGAACGCCTCAAGCCCCTCTCGGAGGTCTACACCGACGGAGATCTCCCGACGGGTGCCCTCCCCGACGGCTTCGGTATCGCCCTGAAGGATACCGACTTCTACAAGTACAACCCCGCCGCGCAGATCTACCCCGAGAACGCCATCCTCTGCCTCCATAAGCCCACCATCTCGGGACGGAGCAAGAACGAGGCCCGCTACGCCGAGGATATGGCGTTCTTCAAGGCCATCGCGGACTTTGAGGTTCGGGAATAACCCACACCGATCCATACTCGAAAAGGAACCCACCACAATGAGATCCAAATTAACCGCTAAGGTAATGCTCTTC
>JAFULU010000074.1 GCA_017483125.1 Clostridia bacterium | reverse complement strand
CCTCGTACCCTTCCTCCTTCAGTGCCAGGCACGCCTGGGTGCCCGCATAGTCAAACTCGGCGGCCTGGCCGATGACGATAGGGCCCGAGCCGATGATCAGAATCTTCTTAAGGTCTGTTCTCTTTGCCATTGTTTTGATCCTCCTGCGATCTATATGGAATGAAATTGAAACGAATGAACCGGAATCGCCCTCTCACCCGCCTTCGGCGGGAGCTCTCCCATAGGGAGAGCCTTTTGTTAGCCTCTCCCTATGGGAGAGGTGGCACGCCCGTAGGGGCGTGACGGAGAGGGTAACAAGCGAATGTGTTTACGCCTTGTACACAACCTGTCCGTCCACCACGGTCAGCAGGCACTTGCCTCTGAGGGTATGTCCCGCGAAGGGAGTCGCCCGACCCATGGTGACGAAGCTTTCGGGATCTACGGTGTAGACCTCCCCCAGATCCCAGATGGCGAAGTCATTGCCCTGAGGGATACCGAACCGCTTGCGGGGGTTGACGCACATGGTCTCCACCAGCTTTTCCATGGTGAGCACCCCCGCCTGCACCATGTAGGTGTACAGCACGGGAAAGGCGGTCTCCAGACCCACGATGCCGAAGGCGGACTTCTCCAGTCCCCTTCCCTTCTCCTCCTTGGTATGGGGGGCGTGGTCGGTGGCGATCATGTCGATGGTGCCGTCCAGGATGCCCTCGATGAGGGCCTCGCGGTCGGCGGGGAGCGAAGGGGGGGATTCATCTTGAAGCGGCCGTCCTCCTGCAGGTCTCCGTCGTCCAGCACCAGGTAGTGGGGGCCGGTCTCGCAGGTCACGTCAAGCCCCTCGGCCTTGGCGCAACGGACGAGCTCCACGCTCTCCTTGGTGGAAATGTGGCAGACGTGGTAGGCGCACCCGATCTCGCGGACCAGCTCCAGGTCGTGGGCGATCTGGGCATACTCACTCTCAGAGCAGATGCCTCGGTGGCCGTGGGCCTTGGCGTACTCGCCGTCGTGGATGTAGCCGCCGCGCAGGAGGTCGTTGACCTCGCAGTGGGCGACGATCATCTTGCCCAGAGCCTTGGCCTTTACCATAGCCGCCCGCATCATATCGTCGCTCTGCACGCCGCGGCCGTCGTCGGAGAAGGCGATACAGTCGGGTGCCATGCCCTCCATGTCGGAGAGCTCCTTCCCCGCCTGACCCACCGTGATGGAGGCGTAGGGGTAAACGTGGATGACGGCGTCCTTTTCAATGATGGCGGTCTGTTCTCTCAAATGCTCAACGGAATCGGGGACGGGGTTCAGGTTGGGCATGGTACACACGGCGGTGTAGCCGCCTGCCGCCGCCGAGCGGGAACCTGTGGCGATGGTCTCCTTATAAGAAAAGCCCGGCTCACGAAAATGCACATGCACATCGCAAAAACCGGGCAAAACAACAACATTCCCGCGGTCGAACTGAGTGAGGTCCACAGCAGTACCACCGCAAGAAACAGAGCCGTCAAAAACAGAGGAGGAAGCCGACGAAACAGCCGACAGATGGGCAATATTCGCTTTCTTCATAGCCAGTACGTTCTCCATTTTGACTCCTTTTTCGCTATTCAGTTATTTATATTATTATATCATAATGGAGGGAAATCGTCAAGTGGCAAAGTGTAGAATTCTGAAAAGGTTTGGGGAGAAATTTGTTAAAAATGTTGGGAGGGGTGGGGAGAGGATTTCAAATTGGGGTTTAGCGGTGGGGTTACCCTTGAATGTAGGGACCGGTGTCCTCGACGGTCCGCCACCGTTCGACCAAGAATCTTTGTCGGGTCAAGGATATTTGCGGACCGTCGAGGACGCCGGTCCCTACGGTTTCGTTTTCAAACTCACCGCCAAACCCAAATTTAAAAATATCACAAAGCACCGCCCGACAAAATGCCAAGCGGTGCCTGTGTGTATTCGGTTAATCCTGATACTCGTAATGGACCGTAGCAAAATCCAGCTCGTGATTTGCCTCCTCCACGGTCACAGCCGCCCACTGGGCCTCGGTGCCCGCGAAGTAGATATCCATCAGACGGGTATTGTACAAGGCCTCAATGCGAATGACCTTGAGGTTTCGGGGAAGGGTCAGAGACGTCAAGGACGTACACCCCTCAAAAAGCTGTACGGCGATCTCGGTCACTCTTTTGGGGATCACGACGCTGGTGAGCCCCGTGCAGTCCCGAAACGCGCTCTGCTCGATCCTATTGACTGTTGAGGGGATGGAGATAGAGGTCATCTGCGAGCATCCCCGAAACGCCTCGTAGCCGATGGCCGTGACGGGCTTGCCGTTATAGGTGTCCAGCACGATCTCGGTCTCGGTACAGGTGCCGATGCCCGTGCAGGTATAGCCCCGTCCGTCGCTGTTCAGGGTGTAGGTCAATCCCTCGCTGCCCGTGGTTGGAACGGGTGGCTCGGTAGCGGCCTCGGTGGCGGGCTCGGTAGCGGGCTCGGTCGGAGCGGGCGTATCCATCACCGTAGCGGCCTGCGTGTCGGTCTCGGGCTCGTATTCCGGCTCACCGCACGCGGCACACATACCCACCATCAGAACGATCGCCAGCAGCATCACCGCGATCTTTCGTAGTTTCATGCTGAATCTCCTGTTTTCTTCGCGATCCAATCAGAACAATCCCGAAATACGCCCATCCTCATCCACGTCGATCTTCAGCGCGGCGGGAGCCTTGGGAAGGCCGGGCATGGTCATGATGTCGCCCGTCAGCGCCACGATGAAGCCCGCGCCGGCGGAGACCTTGACGTTACGGACGGTGACGGTGAAGCCCTCGGGCGCGCCCAGCTTGGTCATATCGTCGGAGAAGCTGTACTGGGTCTTGGCCATGCAGACGGGGATCTTGTCGTAGCCCAGAGCGGTGAGTCTGGCGATCTCCTTCTTGGCGGCGGGGGTGAAGTTCACGGCGTCGCCACGGTAGACACGGCGGACGATGGCCTCGATCTTCTCCTCGATGGTGCCGTCCAGCTCGTAGCTGAAGGAGAAATCATTGGGCTGCTCGCAGAGGCGGACCACCTCCTCGGCCAGAGCCATACCGCCCTTGCCGCCCTCGGCCCAGACGGTGGACAGGACCACGTTGACACCCAGAGCCTTGCACTTCTCAATGACCAGCTCGATCTCGGCATCGGTGTCGGTGGGGAAGCGGTTGACAGCCACCACGCAGGGGAGCTTGTAGACGTCCTTGATGTTGGACACGTGGCGGAGCAGGTTGGGGATACCCGCCTCCAGAGCCACCAGGTTCTCGTTACCCAGCTCGGTCTTGGCCATGCCGCCGTGCATCTTCAGAGCGCGGACGGTGGCGACCATGACCACGGCGTCGGGGTGCAGTCCTGCCATACGACACTTGATATCCAGGAACTTCTCAGCACCCAGGTCTGCGCCAAATCCTGCCTCGGTAACGGCGTAGTCACCCAGCTTCATGGCCATCTTGGTGGCGATGACCGAATTACAGCCGTGGGCGATGTTGGCGAAGGGACCGCCGTGAACGAAGGCGGGGGTACCCTCCAGGGTCTGGACCAGGTTGGGCTTCAGAGCGTCCTTCAGAAGGGCGGCCATAGCACCCACGGCACCCAGATCCCCTGCGGTGACGGGCTTCTCGTCGTAGGTGTAGCCCACCACGATGCGGGAGAGTCTTGCCTTCAGGTCGGTGATGGAGGAGGCCAGGCAGAACACGGCCATGATCTCGGAGGCCACGGTGATGTCGTAGCCGTCCTCACGGGGCACACCGTTGACGCGGCCGCCCAGACCGTCGGTGACGAAGCGGAGCTGGCGGTCGTTCATGTCCACGCAACGCTTCCAGGTGATGCGGCGGGGGTCGATGTTGAGCTGGTTGCCCTGGTAGATGTGGTTGTCCAGCATGGCGGCCAGGAGGTTATTGGCGGCACCGATGGCGTGGAAGTCACCGGTGAAGTGGAGGTTGATGTCCTCCATGGGGACGACCTGGGCATAACCGCCGCCGGCCGCGCCGCCCTTGACGCCGAACACGGGGCCCAGAGAGGGCTCGCGGAGGGCGACCACCACGTTCTTGCCGATCTTCTTCAGACCGTCGGCCAGACCGATGGTGGTGGTGGTCTTACCCTCGCCCGCGGGGGTGGGGGTGATGGCGGTGACCAGGATCAGCTTACCGTTTTTGCGGTCGGAATCCTTGAGGAGCGCGTAGTCGACCTTTGCCTTGTAGCGGCCGTACTGCTCCATATACTTGTCGTCCACACCGGCGACCTTGGCGATCTCGGTAATGGGCTGCATGGGGGTGGATTGGGCGATCTCAATGTCGGATAAATAGGCCATGGGATAGTCTCCTTTATCTTTTCATATTTTTTGGTGTAGGGGAGGCGTTTCGCCCCCCGCTTTTCTTGGGATCTTCGGATATGCGGCGGGAGCAAGCCCCCGCCCTACGGTCATGGGTCAGATCAACCCTTGAAATACTTCACAGCCGACTCAAACAGCTGCATATCGTACTCACCGATGACGTTGCGGTAGAGGTTCTTACCGATACGCTCGGAGTGACCCATCTTACCCAGCACACGGCCGTCGGGGGAGGTGATGCCCTCGATGGCGCAGACCGAGCCGTTGGGGTTGAAGGCGGTGTCCATGGAGGGTGCGCCGTTCAGGTCCACGTACTGGGTAGCGATCTGACCGTTCTCGGCCAGCTTCTTTACCAATTCATCGGAGCAGAGGAAGCGACCCTCGCCGTGGGAGATCGGCACAGTGTAGATGTCACCTACCTGGGTGCCTGCCAGCCAGGGGGACTTGTTGGTGCAGACGCGGGTGCGGACCAGCTTGGACTGGTGGCGGCCGATGATGTTGTAGGTCAGGGTAGGGCAGGTCTCGTCGGTGTCGATGATCTTGCCAAAGGGCACCAGACCCAGCTTGATGAGAGCCTGGAAGCCGTTGCAGATACCCAGCATCAGACCGTCGCGCTGATCCAGAAGGTCAGCCACCTGGGCCTTGATGGCGGGGTTGCGGAAGAAGGCGGTGATGAACTTGGCGGAGCCGTCGGGCTCGTCGCCGCCAGAGAAGCCGCCGGGGATAAAGACCATGTTGGACTGGGCCAGCTTGGCGGCCACGGTCTCCACGCTCCTCGCCACGTCGTCGGCGGTCAGGTTGCGGATGACCACGATCTCGGGGTCAGCCCCTGCCCGCTCCAGCGCCTTGGCGGAGTCGTACTCGCAGTTGGTGCCGGGGAACACGGGGATCAGAGCCTTGGGACGGGCACATTTCACAGCAGGAGCCGCGGCGGAGCCGCCGTTGTAGGCGAACACGGGAAGCTCGCCCGTAGCGGGGGCGGTGGTGGGGTAGACACCCTCCAGCGTAGCCTCGTTGAGGGACAGCAGCTCGGCGATAGTCGCCTTGTCCTTGCCCAGCTCGATCACAGGCTCGGCGGTGGTCACACCCAGCTTCAGAGTGCCGCGGAGGGTCACGTCCTCGGTCATCTCTGCCACGATGTAGCCGTAGAAGGGCAGATGCCAGTCGCCCGCATTCAGCTTGGCGGTGGCCTTGAAGCCGATCTCGTTACCGAATGCCATCTTCATGACGGCCTCGGAAAGCCCGTTCTCCACGGCCCAAGCGGCCTTGACCTTCCCTTCCCCGCAGAGTGTGTGGAAGGTCTCCCAGGTCTCCTTGACGGACTCGGCGGTCTCGTCCACGGGAGCGAAGAGGTAGACGGGGTGGCCTGCCTCCTTGAACTCGGGGGTCAGGACCTGATCAGCCTTGATGGGAGCGATGGCGAAGGAGATCAGCGTGGGAGGAACGTCCTTATCCAGGAAGGTACCCGACATGGAGTCCTTACCGCCAATGGCGGCGGCACCCAGCTCGATCTGGGCATCCATAGCACCCAGCAGAGCGGCGAAGGGCTTACCCCAGCGGGCGGGCTCGTTCTTGAGCTTCTCGAAGAACTCCTGGAGGGTCAGGTAAGCCAGCTTGTAGTCGGCACCCGCGGCCACCAGCTTGGCCATGGAGTTGTAGACGGCGGCATGAGCACCGCTGTAGGGGTCAATGCACATGGCGTCGGGATCCAGGCCCCATGCCATGACGCTGGCCTGGTCGGTGGACTGGCCGGGCAGAGTGGGCAGGAGGGCGGCCATAGCCTGGGCGGGGGTCTTCTGGGTCTTGCCGCCGAAGGGCATCAGCACAGAGCCCGCGCCGATGGAGCCGTCGAAGCGCTCCACAAGACCTCTGCGGGAAGCGGTCTTGAGGTCAGCCGCCATTTCGCGGAGATCGGTATACAGGGGCTTGGAGAAGGCGGACAGATCCTTCTCGGCGACCTCCACCTCGGTGTGCTTGTCGGCGCCGTTGGTGTTGAGGAAGGCGCGGGAGAGGTTGGCGATGGTCTGGCCCTTCCAGGACATGACCATGCGGGCCTCCTCGGTGACGACCGCCACGCGGTAGGCCTCCAGGTTCTCGCTCTGGGCGTACTCAATGAACTTGTCGGCGTCCTCGGCAGCGACCACAACGGCCATACGCTCCTGGGACTCGGAGATGGCCAGCTCGGTGCCGTCCAGACCGTCGTACTTCTTGCGCACGGCGTCCAGATCAATGGTCAAACCGTCGGCCAGCTCACCGATGGCCACGGATACACCGCCTGCGCCGAAGTCGTTACAGCGCTTGATGAGGCGGGTGACCTCGGGGTTGCGGAAGAGTCTCTGGATCTTGCGCTCCTCGGGGGCGTTGCCCTTCTGGACCTCGGAGGCCATGGTGGTCAGGGACTTCATGTTGTGGGACTTGGAGGAGCCGGTAGCACCGCCGATGCCGTCGCGGCCGGTGCGGCCGCCCAGGAGGATGACGATATCCCCTGCCTCGGGACACTCACGGCGGACGTTGTAGGCAGGAGCGGCGGCCACCACGGCACCGCACTCCAGACGCTTGGCTACGTAGCCCTCGTGGTAGACCTCGGCCACGTGACCCGTTGCCAGACCGATCTGGTTGCCGTAGGAGGAGTAGCCCGCGGCGGCGGTCTGTGCCAGCTTGCGCTGGGGGAGCTTACCGGGCAGAGTCTCGGCCAGGGTCTTGCGGGGATCACCGCCGCCCGTCACGCGCATGGCCTGATGGACGTAGGCACGGCCCGACAGAGGATCGCGGATACAGCCGCCGATACAGGTGGCCGCGCCGCCGAAGGGCTCGATCTCGGTGGGGTGGTTGTGGGTCTCGTTCTTGAACATGAGGAGCCAGTCCTGGGGCTCGCCATTGATCTCGGCGGTAACATGGATGGAGCAGGCGTTGATCTCCTCGGACTCGTCCAGCTCGGGGAGCAGACCTCTCTTCTTCAGCACCTTGGTGGCGATGGTGGCGATGTCCATGAGGGTCTGGGGGCGCTTGGCGGCCTTCTCCGCTCCGTAGACCTCGATGCGGTTCTGCAGGTAGCGCTCGTAGGCGTCGGCCACGGCGGGATCGTCAATCACGACGTTGTCAATGTGGGTGGAGAAGGTGGTGTGACGGCAGTGATCGGACCAGTAGGTGTCCACCACGCGGATCTCGGTGATGGTGGGGTCTCTCCCCTCCTCGTCGCGGAAGTAGGTCTGGAGGAAGGTCAGATCGTCCAGATCCATGGCCAGGCCGAGGGAATCCAGCAGAGAAGAAAGTCCTGCCGCATCAAGGGAAATGAAGCCCTCTACGGTAGCGACGGTCTCGGGGGTGGCGTACTCGATGGCCAGAGTCTCGGGCTTGTCCATGGAGGCCTCGCGGCTCTCCACGGCGTTGATGACGTACTTCTTGATGGCAGCCAGGTCGTCCTCGGAAAGCTCGCCCTCCAGGACGTAGACCTTGGCGGAGCGGACGGTGGGGCGGTCGCCCCGGCTCTGGAGCTGGATGCACTGGGCGGCAGAGTCGGCTCTCTGGTCGAACTGACCGGGCAGAGGCTCCACGGCGAACACGGTAGCACCCTCAGCGTAGGTCAGGGTGTCGGTGACGGTGTCCAGCTGGGGCTCGGAGAAGACGGTGCGGACGGCCTGTTCAAAGAGGTCGGCCTCGATGTTCTCCACGTCGTAGCGGTTGAGGACACGAACGCTCTGGAGAGCGGAGATGCCCACAAGGTTCTTCAGCTCGTTCAGAAGGCCGTTGGCCTCATGAGCGAGGGCGGGCTTCTTTTCAACAAATATGCGATAAACCATAACAGTTTCTGTTTCCTTTCGTCATGATTCGGGGGAAAGAAATTTTCCCTCTCCGTCACGGCAACAGGCCGTGACACCTCTCCCATAGGGAGAGGCTGGTGGGCAAAGGCTCCCCCTATGGGGGAGCTCCCGCCACAGGCGGGTGAGAGGGCGTTATTCCTTCATTGCCTTGAGGGCGCGCTGACCGATATCCTTACGGCAGAACGCGTTGTCAAAATGGATCTTTTCCACCTTGGCGTAGGACGCGGCAATGGCCTCGGGCAGGGTATCCGCCACCGAGGTCACGCCCAGCACGCGGCCTCCGCTGTTGACCAATTTGCCGTCCTTGATGGCGGCACCCGCCACGTACACGCTGTCGGCCACCTCGGCGGGGATGGTGATCTCGTAGCCCTTCTCATAGCTCTGGGGGTAGCCCGCGGAGGCCATGATGACACAGCAGGCCGACTGATCGGCGGCGAACTTCACCTCCACGTCAGCCAGCGTCTCGCTCGTGACGGCCTGCATGACGGTGAGCAGATCGGACTCCAGCAGAGGCAGGACCACCTGGGTCTCGGGATCGCCGAAGCGGCAGTTGTACTCGATGACCTTGGGTCCCTTGGGGGTGAGCATGAGGCCGAAGTACAGACAGCCCTTGAAGGTGCGGCCCTCGGCGTTCATGGCGTTCATGGTGGGGAGGAAGATGGTCTCCATGCACACGTCCGCGATGTCGGCGGTGTAGTAGGGGTTGGGGGCAACCGTACCCATACCGCCGGTATTCAGGCCCTCGTCGTTGTCATGGGCCCGCTTGTGGTCCATGGAGGACACCATGGGGACCAGGGTCTTTCCGTCGGTGAAGGCCAGGACCGACACCTCGGGACCCGTGAGAAACTCCTCGATAACCACGTGGTCGCCGCTGGCTCCAAAGACCTTGTCCGCCATCATGGAGCGGACGGCCTCCTCGGCCTCGGCGAGAGTCTGGGCGATGATGACGCCCTTACCCAAAGCCAGACCGTCGGCCTTGATGACGATGGGCATATCCTTGTCCTGCAGGTAGGCGATGGCCTTGTCCATGTCGTCGAAGATCTCGTAGGCGGCGGTGGGGATGCCGTACTTCTTCATGAGATCCTTGGAAAATGCCTTGGAGCCCTCGATGATGGCCGCCTTCTTGTCGGGGCCGAAGCAGGGGATGCCGATGGCGGTCAGGGCGTCCACGCACCCCAACACCAGCGGGTCGTCGGGAGTGACCACGGCGTAGTCGATCTTGTTTTCGGAGGCGAACTTGACGATGCCGTCAATATCCTTCGCGCCGATGTTCACGCAGGTCGCGTCGGCGGCGATACCGCCGTTTCCGGGGAGGCAGTAGATGGTCTCCACGGCGGGATTTTTCTTGATGGACTTGATGACGGCGTGCTCACGGCCGCCGCTACCAATAACCAGAATGTTCATGTAAGGAGGATTCCTTTCTATGAGGTTTTGTTTCTCGTTTTATAACGGGGTTGAGTTATTGCATTAACAATACGTATTATTCCAATCTTTTGCGCCGTTTCTTAATTATCATGATTATTTTGTGGATTCCGGATATGACAAAGTAACCTATAATGGTAAGCAGTATAAAGATCCAAAACAAAGCTTCCCAAATGTAACTTATTTGATAAATGACTTGGGAAACTTGAGTATATTCTCCATGGTTTCCAACATAATACATACTTTCTTCGCAATATCCAAGACTTGCAGAACCACCGATCAGAATAGAATACACCAAAAATACCGCTACAACAACGATTCCCAATGTATGCCAAAGTGTGATAAGAATATCCGTTTTTGTTCGCTTCATGCTATATATTCATTTCACACACCGCAGGCGTATCTTAATGGTGGAACAGTCTCATGCCGGTGAAGGCCATGGCCATCCCATACTTATCACAGCACTCGATGACCAAATCGTCACGGATGGAGCCGCCGGGCTCTGCGATGTACTTGACGCCCGACTTCTTGGCGCGCTCGATGTTGTCGCTGAAGGGGAAGAAGGCGTCCGAGCCCAAAGCCACGCCGTCGATGGTGTCCAGGTAGGCTCTCTGCTCCTCACGGGTGAAGGGTGCGGGCTGGGTGGTGAAGTACTTCTGCCAGTTGCCGTCGGCGGTGACGTCCTCCTCGTTCTGGTTGATGTAGCCGTCGATGACGTTGTCGCGGTCGGGGCGGCCCAGGGTGTCCTTGAAGGGCAGGTTCAACACCTTCTCGTGCTGGCGGAGGAACCAGGTGTCGGCCTTACCGCCTGCCAGTCTGGTGCAGTGCACACGGGACTGCTGGCCGGCGCCCACGCCGATGGCCTGACCGTCCACGGCGAAGCAGACCGAGTTGGACTGGGTGTACTTCAGGGTGATGAGAGCCACGATGAGGTCGCGGATGGCGGACTCGGGCATATCCTTGTTGGCGGTGACGACGTTGGTGAGCAGCTCGCGGTTGATCTCGAAGTTGTTGCGGCCCTGCTCGAAGGTGATGCCGAAGACCTGCTTGCGCTCGATGGGATCGGGCACGAAGTCGGGGTCGATCTTGACGATGTTGTAGTTGCCCTTGCGCTTGGACTTCAGGATCTCCAGAGCCTCGGGCTCGTAGCCGGGGGCGATGATGCCGTCGGAGACCTCGCGCTTAATCATAAGGGCGGTGGTGACGTCGCAGACGTCCGAGAGGGCCACCCAGTCACCGAAGGAGCACATTCTGTCGGTGCCGCGGGCGCGGGCGTAGGCGCAGGCCAGAGGGGACTCGTCCAGGCCGGGGATATCGTCCACGAAGCAGGCCTTCTTCAGGGTCTCGGACAGGGGAATACCCACGGCGGCGGAGGTGGGGGAGACGTGCTTGAAGGAGGTGACGGCGGGCAGACCCAGGGCGGCCTTCAGCTCCTTGACCAGCTGCCAGGAGTTGAACGCGTCCAGGAAGTTGATGTAGCCGGGGCGGCCGCAGAGGATCTCGATGGGAAGCTCGGTGCCATCGTGCATGTAGATCTTAGAGGGCTTCTGGTTGGGGTTACAGCCGTATTTCAGCTCGAATTCTTTCATGGTTTTATCTCCTTACTATTCAATCAATGTTTGGGGATCACGGACCGTCGGGGACGCCGGTCCCTACAGAAATTACTGATTCTTGTTGACGATCCTGGTCTCGGCCTCGCCCGTAGCCAGATCAATGTAGCGGACGAACAGGGACACCTTGTTGTCCTCGTTCAGGTTGGTCCAGATCAGGTCGGTCAGAGTGTCGATATCCACGTCTGGCAGCTCCAGAGTCTTGGGCTCACCCTCAAAGGAGGGCAGGGGGTTGCCGTCGCCGTTGTAGGTGTGGATGAACTTGGCGCGGCCGCAGAGGGGATCGGAGTAGGCGTAGGTGAAGCGCTCGCAGGAGCTGTCGTCGCCCTCGGCGGACTTGAGAATGGACAGAGCGAAGTTCATGTCGCCGTCGGCCTCGCGGCGGATGATGCCCGAGATGCGGGGGGTGAAGTTGGGCTTGTCGTCCTCGAACTCACGGGTGCGGAGGGCCTGCTCGAAGGTCATCTGCTTGTCCATGAGATCGTAGATGGTGTCGGTCTGGTCGCCGTTGGTGACGATGGTCTTGTTGCCCAGCACGCGGACGGGGTAGTAGATGATGAGGTGGGGATCCACCATCTTAGACTCGTCGAAAGCCTTGGTACGCATGGCGTCGCCCTCGGCCACGAACACGCGGTTGCGGCTGTTGACACTGCGGCCCATGATGAAGTAGGTGGTGACGGCGGATTTGCCGTCGGCGGACTTACCGATGATGATACCGCGGCCGTGGTAGGCCAGGGAGTTGAGCTCGTTTGCAATGGTATTGACCTTCATAATCATACTCCTTTGATATACACTTTATTATTTTCAACCGTAATTCTGTCCTCGCAGAACAGTCTCACCGCCTCGGGGAGGATCTTCCACTCGGCCTCCTCCATGATGCGGCGTTGCAGGACCTCGGGGGTGTCGTCCTGCTTGACCTCCACGGCCTTTTGCAGGATGATGGGACCCGCGTCGCACTCGGGGGTGACGATGTGGACGGTGGCGCCCGAGACCTTCACGCCCTTGGCCAGAGCCGCCTCGTGGACGTGGAGTCCGTAAAAGCCCTTGCCGCAGAAGGAGGGGATGAGGGCTGGGTGGACGTTGAGGATCTTATTGGGGAAGGCCTCGTAGACCTGCTCGTCGATGATGGTGAGGAAGCCCGCCAGCACCACCAGGTCGATGCCTGCGGCGGTCATCTCGTCGGCCAAGGCCTTGGAGTAGGCGGCGATGCTGTCGTAGTCCTTTCGCGCCAGCACACGGCCCTCGATGCCCGCGTTAGCCGCTCTTTCCAAAGCGTACACACCGGGCTTGGAGGCGATCACCAGGGTAATTTTTCCGTTCCCCAGCTCACCCCGCTTTTCGGCGTCGATGAGGGCCTGGAGGTTGGTGCCGCCGCCCGAGACGAGGACGGCGATCTTCTTTTGCTGTGCCATATTACGCCTCCTTGGGTTTGTGCATAGCCAAGAGGGGCATGAGCATACCGCCGATGGTATTGCCCAGCACCACGATGGCCAGATAGATGATAGAATCGAGGGAGAAGAACATCCCCGCCGCGCCGAAGTAGAACATATTGGCCACCGAGTGCTCAAAGCCCGCCAGAATGAAGACGGGGACGCAGAACAGGATGCCCGAGATAGTCTGCTTGTCGCGGTAGATGCTCACCGCCATGTACATGAGGATGCCGCAGAAGATACCGCGGATGAGGGTCTGCCACCAGACCTGGGTCAGGCGGGCGGTGCAAAGGACCTCGGCCACGCCCCCGATGGCGGGAATGGCGGCGCGGATGGCGTATCCCAGGGCCACGGTGGCGATGAGGTTACCCAAAAGTCCCCAAAGCAGGACCGAGAATGCTTCCCCGTCGTGCTTTTCGGGGATGAAGCCGATCTTGCCCGTGTAGAGGGAGTAGCCCTTGTAGCAGATGGAGAGCAGGGCGATGGAGAAGAAGAAGGCACCGATGGTCTTGTTCACCATGGAGCCGTCGCCGAAGCAGGCCAGGAATACCGTCCCGCCCACGGCGATCATGATACCGGCCAGCAGGCCGTTTACGAGATTCCAGATAATCTTCTTCATGGGCATCAGATAATCTCGATCTGCTCACCGCCCAGCTCGGCGGCAGGCACGATCTCACCGATGAGGTAAGCGTCCTCACCGTGGGCGCGCAGGATCTCCAGAGCGGTGTCCACATCCTCGGGAGCCACCACGATGCTCATGCCCACACCCATGTTGTAGGTGTTGAACATATCCCGCTCGGGGATGTTACCCGTCTCGGCGATAAGATCGAAGATGGGGAGCACCTTGACGTCGGCGCGGCGGACGCGGGCACCCAGGCCCTCGGGAATGCTTCTCGGGATGTTCTCGTAGAAGCCGCCGCCCGTGATGTGGGAGATACCCTTAACATTGACCTTCTCCAGCAGAGCCAGCACCGACTTGACGTAGATGCGGGTGGGGGTCAGCAGGGTCTCGCCGATGGACTTACCGCCCAGAGCCTCGCAGGGCTCATACAGGGAGGGAGGATTGTTGTCGATGTCGAAGACCTTCCGGCAGAGGGAGAAGCCGTTGGAGTGGACGCCCGTGGAGGCCAGAGCGATGACCACGTCACCCGCCTTCATGGTGGTGTTGTCGATGATCTTCTTCTTGTCCACGATACCCACCGAGAAGCCGGCCAGGTCGTACTCCTCCGCGGGCATCATGCCTGGATGCTCGGCGGTCTCGCCACCGATCAGAGCAGCCCCCGACTGGACACAGCCCTCGGCCACACCGCCCACGATGGCGGCGATCTTCTCGGGGATGTTCTTCCCGCAGGCGATGTAATCCAGGAAGAACAGGGGCTTGGCGCCCACGCAGATGATGTCGTTGACGCACATGGCCACGGCGTCGATGCCGATGGTGTCGTGCTTGTCCATGAGGATGGCCATCTTGACCTTGGTGCCGCAGCCGTCGGTGCCCGAGACCAGCACGGGCTCGGACATACCCGCCACGTTGAGGCCAAAGCAGCCGCCAAAGCCACCCACGTCGTCCACGCAACCCTCGTTCTTGGTGCGGGCGATGTGCTTCTTCATGAGCTCGACCGCCTTGTAGCCGGCGGTAATGTCAACGCCGGCTGCGGCGTAGCTGTCAGAGCGAGAATTGCTATGCATGGTTTAATCTTCCTTTCCGTTCCAGCAGTAGGTGCAGAGCTTGCAGGGTTCAATGCCGATCGCTTCGTAGATGCCTTCCAGGGTCTGGAAGTCCAGGGAAGCGAAGTGCAGTTTTTCGCAGATGGTTTTGCGCAGGTTCTGGCCGCGCTCGGTTTTGGAATCGATGTATTCATCAATGTGGTTAAAGCCCTCTTCGCCCTCCAGTTCCTGAATGGTTCTGCGGGCGATGAGCTCCATAT
>JAFULU010000073.1 GCA_017483125.1 Clostridia bacterium | reverse complement strand
GTCTAATTCGTAATTCGCAATTCGTAATTCGTAATGAACGAAACATTTTGCCGTTGGCAAAATGTAATCATATGGTAAGTCAAGAGAGTTCTGCTCACTATAGCAAAATTCCCATTGATGGGCAACGATTTTTGAGTGTACAATTCGTTCCGAATACCATTAAATTAGCTTTCGCTTCAGCGAAAGGTTTCCTCAATTACGAATTACGCATTACGAATTACGAATTCGGTCGCAGACCGCTAAACTGCAATTTGAAATTTTACACCTATATTATATCACAAACGCCACAAGAAGTCAATAGACTGCAAAAGAAAATAAAAAGAAAAGCGGAGCTTTTTTCAAGCCCCGCTTTCTTCGGCATTACAGATTGTGCTCTGCCTTCCATTCCTCGGCCTTGGCGGCGGACATACGCTTGATGTCCTCCTTGGCGTGGACAGACTCCTCGCCGCCGTTGACGTACAGGAAGTACTTGCCGCCCTCGGTGACGTACAGGGTCTCCTCGTAGCCGGCGGGATCGCCGAACTGACCCTCGGTGAACTTGGCAACCTGAGTGGATGCCTCGGTGTCGTACTCGACCTTGCAGATGATCTTCTTCATGGTGGTTTTTTCCTTTATCTAATTGATTTTTGACCTCACTACGCCCGCTTCGGGCCTATAGCTTTGACCGTACCAGTATAGCATATTTTCACCGAAAAATCAATGGCTTTTCCTCCGAAATAGAGAGCATTTGAGTCCTGTCGGTTAGGAATATTTCATAATATGCAATGGATTTTTCACCATCCGCGGAAAGGAGAACCATCCAATTCCCCATCACCCGCTTTTCAGAGGGAAATCTGTCGAAACTACTTGATTTTACAACAAATATATGCTATAATACAGTGAATCACTGTTTCCAACACAAATCCACCTGCGAGGTGATCACCTTGAAGCATACGAACGCCGATAATGCGGCACCTCCCTACAAAAAACGCCCCTTTGCCTACTTCTGGTACGATTTCGTCAAGGTCACGGGCCTCATCCCGGGCCTCATCTGGATCCGTCCCAAGGTCATCCACGTGGGCCGGAAATGCCCCAAGGGCGGTGTCCTTATTTCTCCCAACCACCCCACCTTCCTCGACCCCATCACGATCCTAACCGCCTTTCCGTGGCGGCGCCCCCACTGTTTGGTCACAAAGGACCTCTATAAGAACCGCCTCATGACCTTCTTCCTCCGCAAGATGCATTGCATACAGGTGGACAAGGACAACTTCAGCATGGCCAGCTTCCACGAGACCGTGGACTGTCTGAAGGACGGCCGCGCCGTGGTCATCTTCCCCGAGGGGCAGGTCAACCAAGGGGACGGCCGAGAGGTGCAGGCCTTCAAGTCGGGTGCCATCCTCATGGCCCACCGATCGGGAGCACCCATTCTCCCCGTCTACATCGTCAAGCGGGAGAAGTGGTATCAATTCCAGCGTGTGGTGATCGGCGAGCCCTTTGACGTCAAAGCCGCCGTGGGGCCCATTCCCACCATGGAGCAAATGAACCGCGTCACCGATCAGCTGCGGGAAAAAGAGCTGGAGCTGAAGCGTTTTTACGAAGAAAAGTACCCATCATAAAGGAGAATCCCATGAATTCTGAAATTTTCCGTCAATATACCGATCCCGAGACCTTTGAAAAAATCGTGGATTACCCCAACGTCACCGCCATGTGGAGCCATTCGGTGGCCGCCTACCCCGATACCGTCGCCGTCACGGACAACGGCAAAAGCTACACCTACGCACAAATGGATGCCGAGGTAGCCGCCTTCCGCGCCGTCCTGCGGGATCATGGCATCACCCCCGGCAGTCTCGTGGGTATCCTCTGCCCCAACTCCGCGGAGTTCGTCAAGGCCTTCCTCGCCTGCGCCACCTACGGCGTGCCCACCGTCCTCATGCCCGCCCATCTGGACGAAAAGACGGTCTACGGTATGTCCGCCATGTTCGGTATGAAGGCGGTCATCTATCATGAAAGCCTCACCGATAAGGTCTCGGTCATCAAGCAGACGGGAAGCACGACCCTCATCCCCGCCGAGGCCACCGCCACGGAGACACTCCCCGCCATCCCCATCCCCACCGACGCCCTCTGCACCATCCTCTTTACGGGCGGCACCACGGGCAAGTCCAAGGGTGCCAAGCTCTCCCACCGCGCCGTCATGGCGGGCACCAAGAACGGCTGCTACGGCATCCAAACCATCTTCGGCGAGCGCTACCTCCTGGTCCTCCCCCTGACCCACGTCTTCGGCCTCATCCGCACCCTCCTCACCTGCCTCTACACGGGCAGTACCCTTTTCATCTGCCGCAACAATAAGGATATGTTCCGAGACGCCGCGGTCTTCAAGCCCATCATCATGGTCATGGTCCCCGCCCTGGCCGAAATGGCCCTGGGACTCTCCAAGCAGTTCGGCCGCAATATGCTGGGGGCCGACATGAAAACCATCATCTGCGGCGCGGCACCCGTTCCTCCCTACCTGGTCCGCGAGTATGACAAGCTGGGTATCACCCTCCTGCCGGGCTACGGCCTTACCGAGTCCG
>JAFULU010000006.1 GCA_017483125.1 Clostridia bacterium | reverse complement strand
TCCCACCCCGACGCTGGTAAGACCACCCTGACCGAGAAGTTCCTCCTCTACGGAGGCGCGATTCAGTCCGCGGGCGCGGTCAAGGGCAAGTCGAGTGACCGCCACGCCACCTCCGACTGGATGGAGATCGAGAAGAAGAGAGGTATTTCGGTCACCTCCTCGGTCATGCAGTTCGAGTACGAGGGCTTCTGCATCAACATCCTGGATACCCCCGGCCACCAGGATTTCTCGGAGGATACCTACCGTACCCTCATGGCCGCCGACAGCGCGGTCATGGTCATTGACGGTGCCAAGGGTATCGAGCCCCAGACCCGTAAGCTCTTCAAGGTCTGCGCCATGCGGCATATCCCCATCTTCACCTTCATCAACAAGATGGACCGCGAGGCCCGTGACCCCTTCGACCTCATCGACGAGCTGGAAAAGGAGTTCGGCATCGGCACCTACCCCATGAACTGGCCCATTGGCTGCGGCGTGGAGTTCAAGGGTGTCTACGAGCGGGACCGTCAGTCCATCCTCACCTTCGACGAGCGCCATGCAGGACGCAAGCGTCTGAAGGGCATTGAGTGCGACATAAACGACACCGAGCAGATGGACAGCCTCATCGGTGAGCGCGCCCGTGAGATCCTTACCGAGCAGATCGAGCTGTTGGACGGCGCCTGCTTCGACTTCGATATCGAGAAGGTGCGCTGCGGCCAGCTCTCCCCCGTGTTCTTCGGCTCGGCTCTGAACAACTTCGGCGTGGAGGACTTCCTTGAAAGATTCCTGGAGATGACCTCTGCCCCCCTGTCCCACAAGAGCGTCCACCCCGCTGTGGAGCCCACCGAGATCTCCCCCTTCGACGAGCCTTTTTCCGCCTTCGTCTTCAAGATCCAGGCCAACATGAACAAGGCCCACCGCGACCGTATCGCCTTCATGCGTATCTGCTCGGGTAAGTTCGAGCGGGGTGAGGAGTACTTCCACGTCCAGGCGGGCAAGCCCGTCAAGCTCTCCCAGCCCCAGCAGATGATGGCCCAGGAGCGTGAGATCATCGACACCGCCTACGCGGGGGACATCATCGGTGTCTTCGATCCCGGTATCTTCTCCATCGGCGATACCATCTGCGCCAAGGGTGCCAAGATCCAGTACGCGGGCATCCCCACCTTCGCCCCCGAGCATTTCGCCGTGGTGGAGCAGATCGACTCCATGAAGCGTAAGCAGTTCGCCAAGGGCATGACCCAGATCGCCCAGGAGGGTGCTATCCAGATCTTCTTCGAGCCCGGCACGGGTATGGAGCGGGTCATCGTGGGCGTGGTCGGCGTGCTCCAGTTCGACGTGCTCCAGTTCCGCATGGAGTCCGAGTACGGCGTCAAGTACTACAAGAAGGACACCCCCCACCAGCTCATCCGCTACATCGACAACGATCCCAATGAGCTGAACCCCGCCTCCCTCCGTCTCATGCAGAACACCAAGTGGGTGCAGGACGTGAAGGGAAGGAACCTCCTGGTCTTCGTGGGCGACTACGAGATCGACTGGGCGCTGGACAAGAACCCCGGGCTGAAGCTGTCGGAGTTCCATCAGAATATGTAATGAATGATCCCGCAGGGCACAGGCTCTGCGGGGTTTTTCGTTTAAGAAATATTGGGAATAACAATTTTGTCGGCTTTCAAATTGCAGTTTATCGGTGGGTTTCTCCGTGAGCCTTCCCCAGCGGGGAAGGGGGACCACCGTAGGTGGTGGATGAGGAGAGTGGGTTTGTTTTTTCGTACGGGTGTATACAGAAACCCCTTGATACACCAAGAAAAATCATACCCGATACCGAGCGGAAACTTGCTCTCCTCATCCACCGCTTTGCGGTCCCCCTTCCCCGCTGGGGAAGGCAAAGCAACGGACCGACAAACCCAAATTTGAAAACCAACTCTTTTTCATCCTCTTGCTTCGCATGACAGATTGTCATGCTGACTCTCCGAAAAATATGATAAAATGTCATATATCCCCAAAGGAGGTCGGATCATGATCAGCAGACTCAAAGAATTGCGTTTCTACAAGGAAAAGACCCAGCTCCAGGTGCAAATGGAAACAGGCATTGAGCAGGCGCTCCTGTCCAAATACGAGAACGGTGTGCGGGTACCTCCCACCGAGACCCTCATGATCCTGGCCGACTACTATGGCGTGAGTATGGACTACATTATGGGACGAACCGACTGCCCCGCGGTCAATCGCAAGGGGGACAGCGCGTGAGCCGCCGAGCCGCTTCTGCCGTCAAGACTGTGGGAAACGCCGCCCGCGACCTCCTCTTCCCGCCCCGTTGCGTAGGCTGCGGGGATCTCCTCCCGCCCTTCGTAAGGCGCGCCACGGTCTTCTGTCCCCTCTGCCGTACCGCCTGGGAGTCCGCGGTTACCGAGGCCGCCGACCATGCCGCCACCGACGCGGGTCGGGGGCTGATCTACCTCGTCCACTACCGCCCGGGTCACGCCGACGGCATCCCCGAAAAGCTCATCTACCACCTCAAGCACGAGGGAGACCCCCGCGCCTTTTCCTTCGTGGCCGAGCGGCTGGCACCCCGCCTGCTGGATACCGCAGCCACTCTCCCCACCCGCGCACCTGCGGGGGAGGACAAGCCCATCCTCTTCACCTACCCGCCCCGCCGCCGCTCGGCTGTCCGTGAGGACGGGTTTGACCAGGCCCAGAGGCTGGCCAAGGCCTTGGCGGTGGCCTGTGACGGTGACTTCGCCCCGCTGATCCGTCGCACCCACCGCAAGTCCAAGGAGCAGAAGACATTGACCGCCGAAGAGCGGGCGGTCAACGCCACCTCCTCTTATATCCTTGCCGATACAGCCGCCGAGGTTGTCCGCGACCGCACCGTAGTGATCTGCGACGATCTTTGCACCACGGGGGCGACCTTGAACCGTTGCGCTCATCTCTTGGTGGAGGCGGGGGCGAGGAGCGTGATCCTTTGTACCGTAGCGAGGACGGACTCCCATGGGGGAGGGAAGGACTGAATCCCATACATAGAGAAATCCCGCAAGGTGTAATGCCCTGCGGGATCATTTTACGTGCGAATGACTGCGCGTCCGTAATAGTTGATTTCGGTGGCGGTGGATAGTGTCCACTCCTCGTTTTCGGTTCCGTCCACGGAGCGGGTGAGTCCCTCCAGCTCAAAGGAATAATGACTGACCGAGACGATATCTCCCACGCGGATCACGGTTTCCTGCCACTCACCGCCATCGGTCTGGTTTTGAACCGTGGCCCCGTCGATACAGTAGGCATCTCCCGTATCCAGATACAGGTAGATATCGTCCACGGCAACTACGATTCCTGCGGTGGTTTGGAGCTTATAGAAGCCCGTGTCGGCCTTGCCCGTACCCAGCAGGTCAATGCTTAGGTCATCATCCATAAGGGTCTCGTCCAGATACCACTTGCCCTCATACTCGTAGAGGTAAAAGGGTTCTGGCCATATGTCAGTTGTGTTGTGATGGAAACCGTCCGTTTCAATACTCCCCGATACCCGCACGCGGCGGACGGCGGTGATGGCCGCGGGATCAAAGCCCCGCGAGGTTTGGATAGCGGGTCGGGTGTCGCGGTAGGACTCCAGCTCCTCCCCCGACAGCAGGGTGTTTTCGTCCAGATGGAGGGTCAGGTATACCTCGTCAATGAGGAGAAGGTTGGCGGCGGCCTCCTCCATGCGCTGAATGGCGTCGCGGTAGCCCGAGCCGTACCGAACGGCCTCCTCGATGAACACCTCCTGCACGAAGGACTCGTAGAACAGGGGGAAATGGTAGCCGTAATCCAGCGTATACAGGGAAGCCAGCCACTGTCCCACCATGCGGAGTGCCATTTCATCCTCGGCGGGGAAGGGTGTGCCCAAGGCGGCGTCCCTGGTGCCGAGCAGGGTAATGGCGGCCATGTTGTGTCCCGTGGCGGTGTATTCTGCCGTGCCGTCGGTCTTGGATACCGTGTTCCAGATCAACTCCTCGGGCTCAAAGACGGTTTCGGGCTCGGTCACGCCCTCTATGGGACCCTCGTTAGGCTCCTCCATGGGGGGCTCGGTGGATAGCGCGGTTTCCTCGGGGAGAGGGTTGGACTCCCCAATCTCGGGTGCTTCGGCCTCGGGGATGCTGTCCAGAGGATCGCCCGGGGCGTCACCCGGGGCATCGCCCGGGGCATCATCAGGTAGCTCGCCGGGGCGGTTTCCCGGATTCGGATTCCCGTCCAAAATACCGTTCTGGATCCCGTCCAGAGTCGGGTCGTCCCCCGCTTCATTCTTGGTCATGCTCCCCACCATCCACATGGACATCGGGACGACACAAAGGAGCAGGCAAGCCGCCGCCACCACCGCCAGCATCCGCCAGGGGCTCTTTTTCGGGGGCTTATCGGGCTGGCGGGTCAGATCGTACAGCGGAGGTATGACGGTGGCGGGTCGGGTGGTCTTGGGCGCGGACTCGGCCGCCTTGGGCGCGGGCGCGGCGGTCCCGTCGCGGAGAGCCAGGCCTCGCTCCAGAATATCCTCGTCGATGCAGGACAGGGCATCCAACAGAAGGTCCTGCTTTTTGTCGTTTGTCTGCTTCACAGTGTGATCCCCTCCTTTTCCAGCTTTTCCCGCAGCCCCTCGCGGAGCCGCAGAAGGGCCTTTTTGACCCCCGATTCACTCATGCCGCACTTCTCGGCGATCTCCGAAATGGGATCCGAGCAGAAGTAGCGGCTGACGAACAGGCACATATCCCGCTCGCTGAGTGTCCGCAGGTAGTCGTTGATGACCTTGCCCACCAGCGCAGACTCATACTCCACCTCGGGGGAATCCCCGCACAGGGTCTCGGCCAGCTCCGAGAGGGAGAGGGTGCACTCGGTGGGGACCCGCTTCTGCCGCCGCTCCTTGCGGTAGCGGTCGATGGCGATGGTACGGGTGATCTTGGTGAGGAAGGCCTTGAGGCAGTTGGGTCTTTGAGGCGGGATGGAGTTCCAGGTTTTCAGGTAGGTATCGTTGAGACATTCCTCGCAGTCCTGCTCATCCTTGACGATATTCCACGCCACGGTATGGAGGTAGCCGCGGTACTTGCGGTCGGTCTCGGTGATGGCGGCCTCGTCCCGAGCCCAGTAGAGGTCTACGATGGCCTCGTCGGAGGGAAGGGCGGCGGTGGTTGGTTGTTTCACGGTTGGGTGCCTCCTTTGGGGAGATAGGGAATGTGGATAAATCAAATTTGGGTTTGTCGGTGTGTTGGGTTTCCTCTTTCTTTGCCGTCCCCAGCGGGGAAGGGGGACCGCAAAGCGGTGGATGAGGAGAGCAAGTTTCCGTTCGGCATCGGGTATGATTTCTCTTGGCGTATCAAGGGTTTCCGTATCCACACGGATGAAAAAGTAAAACCGCTCTCCTCAGACACCACAGGCGGTGGTCACCCTTCCCCG
>JAFULU010000072.1 GCA_017483125.1 Clostridia bacterium | reverse complement strand
GATTTATTGGTTGCGGAGCGGTGAGGGCACCGCTCCCTACATTGGGTTATCAAATGTTACGCGTTATACTCCAACCCGCTGCTAAACTACAATTTCCATAATCGCGCAAGTATGACAATAGCGACAAAAAAGCTCACCGCCGCATCCGCTCGGCCTCCCAGCGGTTGTGGGACAGTACACGGCCGAAGTAGTAGAACAAAAACATGAACGCCACCCCGATCAGCCAGCCCAGCCAGGCGTTCTGAAAAGGCTCGCACAGGCCGATGAAGCCCACGAAGAACTTCTCGAAGACGGAGGCCTCGGTGTAGCCGTAGCCTCGACCCGACAGGGACAAGCCCACGGTATAGATCAGGGTGGGGACCAGCCACAGAGCGGCGGTGGTGGCGGTGCAGACCAACGCCTCGGTGAGTGCCAGCCTACGGTAGCGGGCATGGCCCTCGGCCGAACCCTCCTCGCCCCGCTTTTCGGCGGAGGTGGCGTCCAGAAAGGCCCGCTTGCGCTTGCCGTCCTTGAAGTAGATCCCCACCAGCAGGTCCCCCAGCACGAACAGGGCGACGATACTGAACAGGAACATGGCCGTGGGGATGCGGCTCGCGGCGTCGCTGGACATGGTATAGGGGTCCGAGCTACCCATGACCATGAAGTGAAAGACCAGGCTCAACCCGTGGAATATCAGGAGGGCGATGAGGGTCTTGACCGCGGTGCGGATATGGTCGGGTTTTTCGGGTACGTAGGGGGTCACGGGCGGTTGCTGGTTCATGGCGGTCTCCTTTCGGGGAGGATCAGCGGCGGATGCGGTTGGCGGCCCAATTCTTGTGGGCGTACAGCCGCCCGAAATAGTGGAAGCAGAAGAGAATAGCCATGGCGAGGAGCAGTCCCACCCAGGCGTTCTGGAAGGGCTGGAAGAAGCCCACGGCACCCACGAAGAAGGTCTCGATGAACCAGGCCTCGCCGTAGCCGTAGCCCATGCCCGAGGAGTTCAGGGCGGCGGTGTAGAAGCCCGCGGGGATGAGCCAGAGGATGGCGGTGACGGCGGTGCAGAGAATGGCCTCGGTCAGGGCCAGCTTGCGGTAGCGGGCAAAGCCCTCGGCAATGCTTCCCTCTCCCCGTACCTCCACCGAGGTGGCGGCCAGGTAGGCCCGCTTGCGGTCGCCGTTCTTGAAGTAGAACACCGTCATAACAATGGCGATGACCAAGAGGGTCAGAAGGGAGAAGCCGAACATGACCATGCGATACTCGGGCTCGTGCTCGTCCCCCAGCATCTGGTTCTCCACGGGGCTCATGATGAGGACGTACAGAAGCCAGGTGACGGCGTGGTAGATGGCCATGAAGAACAGGGTCTTGACCCCCGTGCGGACGTGGTTGGGCTTTTCGGGGCGGTAGGTAGGGGCGGAGGTGTTGTCGTCGTACATGGCGGTCTCCTTTTTTCAGGTGGAATAGTTAGCCGATTGCATAATTGTGGGAAAATGCAGTTTATCGGGAACGGGAGAACGAGGGGCTCTGCCCCTGACCCCCGCAAGCCCCTTTTGAAAAAGGGGCTTGACCCCGAAAACTTTCAAAAAAGGCATTGATAGGCCAAGAGATTTGATAGTGGGGAGCATAGAGGACACCCCCATGGGGCCCCTTCCCCATTGGTATCGGCATGGTTATTTACCTCACCGACAAACCCAAATTTGAAGCATTTTGCAATCGCCTGTCAGGTGGAATAGGGGATAAGACGTGCGGAGCGGGGCGTTCTGTTATGACTCACTGCGGAGGAATGCAATTCTGTACGCCGCATTCCACGAACACATCGCGGCAGGCCTCAAAGCGCGCCCGCAGGAGGGGATGATTCCGAAGCGGGTCAAAGGCGGGGTGGGCGAACTGCTCTCTCATGTGGTCGGGCTCGTAGCGCAGACCGAACAGGGCGGCACAGGTGGTATCCAGGCCCTCCAGCCCGGGGGTGCAGTAGGAGATGGGGGTATCGGGGGGCAGGGCGCGGGTACGGCTCACCAGATTGGCGGCGTCCTCTAAAATGGATATAGCCTCATATACCTCCCCCTTGGCGGACAGGGCGCAGGACAGGGTGATGCCCGCCCAGACCCGCTCGTCGATCCAACGGTCGGTGCCTCCCTCCCCCGCCACGGGATGAGCCGCCGTCAGAGGAGAGTCGGTCATGGCGGCGATCATGCGGAGGATGGTTCTGGCCCCCGCCTCGTTCTCGGCGGGATCAAAGGGAAGACATTCGGTATCGCTGACCGTCATGCGGGTCATGCCGCGGCGAAGGTAGTTCAGCTGGACGATCCTGCGCTGGCGGAGGCACTTTTCGGTCTCCCCGCGGGTGCGGTAGCGGTGCTCCAGAAGCTCGTCCCAGCACTCCTCCGGAATGTTGTAGTCGTACATGAGGGACATGACCTTGTCCTCGTCCTCGGCGCAGATGAGCTGGCGGATGGCCCGAGCACGGATGTAGGGGATGTCGCAGTCCCGCAACAGCTCGGCGGTGAGTCTGCGCTTCTCCTCCATGGAGGGGACCTCACCGCAGAGCTTGAGGAGCAGATACATATCCTCGGGGAAGTCCCTGTGCATCATGCGCAGGTGGGTCACCCGCTGGTGGGGGTCGGTGATGGTCTTGAGCTTATCCCAGCCGCGGATACGGGACTCCTTCTGATCCTCGGCGGTACTGCCCAGGAGGTAGTCCACCGTCACCCCAAAGAGGGTAGCGATGGCGGGAAGCAGCTCAATATCGGGGTAGGTGGTCTCGTTCTCCCAACGGCTGACGGCCTGATAGGACACCCCCAGCCGCTCGGCCAGCTGGGCCTGGGTCAGTTGGCTCTCCTGCCGCAGGCGTTTGATATTTTCGGCGATCCGCAGATTCATAGTGGCTCCTTGGTAACAAAAATTTCACGTTTACTTCACGGTATAATTAATATTATTATACCAAAAAGGCGGTCTGCCGTCAACATCATTTTAGTTGAGGGGGACTGTTAAAAAGTGAGAATTCACCCATCGGTACGGGTGTTTTCCCACCCTCGCGAGGGGATTCCAAGGGGGATTCGTCATGGATTCCGATACGGTTTCGTTTTCTTTATCCTGTTTTGCGTTCGCTTGATTGTTTTCTGTACTTATTATACACCATTTAGCGGTCTTTGTCAATAGTTTTTGGAGATTTTTCATCAACTATTTTAAGAAAATCCTTCTCAAAATACGTGAGGAAAGCAAAAAAGCACCCTTGCGAGTGCTTTTCGTGGGGATTACGGCTTCATCCACCGCTCCACCCGCTTCTGCCACTTGACGTAGTAGAGGACCAGCAGGCGGTCAATGAGGAGGTCGAAGAGGACAAAGGTGAAGACCGAGAGGCCCACCACCGCCCACGCCATGACGGGGGGTGAATCCGCCTCCCCGAAGCCCTTGAGGAAGGCGTCGGTGAAGCTTCCCTCCCCGCCCAGCAGGATGAAGTAGAAGACGGCGAGGTAGAGGAGCAGGACGGCGGTGAGGAGCAGGAGCTTGACGGCCCACCCGAGGAGGCGGGGGAGCTTGTCCAGCCCTCTTTTGACCATGGGGTAAAAGCCCGTCAGCCCCGCGTACATCCACGCGGCGAGGCTATGGGGCATGAGCAAAACCCCCAGGGTGGCGGTGACGGCGTAGGAGAGCCACGCGAATTTGCCTCCGTAGCAGAGGAGAACGGGGAGCAGGATCAGGGCGGCGGCGGCCGACGCGGTGATGTCCAGCACCTCGATGACGGCTCCCAGCCCCAGCATGACCACGGCCAGGGCGCAGAATACCCCGCAGGTGGCCACGCGGCGGGTGGTTTTGCGGGCGGAATGGCGGTTCTGTCCCATGGTCCACCTCAACGGCAGCAGCCGTTCCCGCAGCAGCAGTCCATGCAGGCCAGGGCGGCGCAGATGTCACAGCAGGAGCAGGCAGAGGTACGGGTGGTCTGCCCCGATCCAAAGCCCGCCGAGCGGTTGCGGAGCCTCTCTCTGGCGTCGCGGTACTCGGCGTTGGCGGGGTCCATGCCGCAGGCGGTATCGAAGAACTGCTGGGCGTCCACGAAATGACCGCGGTTCACCGCGATACAGCCCATGAGGAAGTGCCACTCGGCCCCCCTGTCGGACTCGGGCACCGTGGAGAGCACCTGGGCGGCCTCGGCCACACGGCGGAGGTTGATGAGCTGACGGGCGGTGATATAGGGGTTGCCGCTGTGGTGGGCCTGTCCGTAGGTCTGGCCGCCATAGGGGCCTCCGTAGGTCTGGCCGCCGTAGGAGGAGCCGCCGTAGCCGCTCTGTCCCGCGGTCTTGCCCGCGCGCATCTTCTGGATCTCGTCGTAGGCGGCGTTGATCTCCTTCATCTTCTCCCCCGCCATCTCGGCCAGGTCGCTGTCGCGGTACTTGTCGGGGTGGTACTTCCGCGCCAGAGCACGGTACGCCGATTTGACTTCGTCGTCGGTGGCGGTGGGGGACACGCCAAGGATCTTGTAGGGATCGTTCATGATTTATGGGTAACCTTTCACAGTAGTAGGGTAGGGGTCAGTTACAGCCGTCGGAGCAGTCGCAGCAGTCACAGCAGCCGTCGGGGCCTTCACAGCAGATGCCGTCGCCGTCGCCGTCACAGCAGAAGCAGCATTCACAGCAGTCCTCCGCCGAGCAGCAGGCGTGATCGCGGTCCCTTCGGTCTTTGTCGTCCTTGTCGGAGGACCGTCTCTTCTCAAAGACGTTTCGGACCGACTCGTAGAGGGTACGGTATTCCGAAACAGCCTCGGGGGTAGCGAGGGTACAGGCGTGATCCAGGTGGGCCTGGGCATCGGCCGGGTGACCCTGTCCCAGAGCGCAGACACCCATGAGGAAATACCACTCGGCTCCCCTCGCGTGACGATCCGTGTCAAGGAGCGTCCGCAGAGCCGTGGCGGTGCTTTCGGGGGTGTGGCGGGAGAGAAGACCGCGGGCCTTACGCTCGGCGGGGGTTGCGGTCACAGCGGGGACGGGGGATACGGCGGTCAAGGCGCCGTACAGGGGATGAAGCTCGGTCATGACCTCTCTCCTTTCCCGTGACGGCGGCGGGGGTGCCCCGTTTTTTTGCCCTGTCCCTTTTGGGCACAGTCACAGGCAGAGCCGAACAGCACCCGCTCCACCTGTCTCGGCAGTCCCTCGTAGAGGATATTGGACAAAAGCCCTCCCAGATCGGGGTCGTCGGTATCCAGCAGGTCAAAGGCCCGCTCCAGCTCGGAAAGCTCGGCCAGCAGGGCAATCCTCAGCTCCTCCCTTTTGCGGTCCGACAGCTCGGTCATGGCGGGGTCGCCATAGAGGCAGGCCAAGGGGTTGTAGCGGCGGTGCTCCATATCCTCGGCGTAGTCGTCGGCGGCGTCCAGTATGTAGACGAAGCGGCCCAGATGGAGACCGATGGAGTGGGCCAGCTTGGCGGTGTTCCCCTCCAGACCGTAGGCGAGGGTCTTGCCCATCAGCTCCCCGAAGAGAGTGGCGGGCTCATCCACCGAGGGGATGCGGGAGGTCTCCAGCTCCCACAGCTCCTTCATGGCGTGGAAGACCCCGCTGTCCATGTCCCCGTAGCCCGCCTTGACGGCGCGGCGGCGCATGGAGGCGGTGAAGGGGGAGACAGCGGTGGCGGCGGTACGCTTCAGTCCCCGCTCGTCACGGAGGTCGTCCTTCACCTTGTGGTGGGCGAGGATGGCCGAGGCGTTGGCGCAGAGGCGCAGGGTGGAATTGGGATCCGCCATGGGGCGCTTGCGGAGGGGATGGGCGATACAGCGGCGGGACCGCACCGTGACGGTCTCCCCCGTCAAGGCCATGCGGACCAGGGCGAAGAGGGTGAAGTCGTAGGACAGAGTCATGCGGGAGCACTGACCCGTGCATTGGCCCATGGTACGGCAAAGACCGCAGTATACCGCGCGGTAGTATTCCTGCTGTCGCACCTTCAGCTCGGGCACGTGGGTACGCAGATAACCGTACATGGCAGACTCCTCCTTATACTTGATGTCTTATTATACCGCATTTTGGTAGGTCTCTCAACCCCAAAAATGTAAATATTTGCGAACTGACTGTGAAGTTCTACGACAGAAAAACCAAAAATTCACAATTTGTTCTTGCGGAGGGCATATATCGGGAGTATCATTATCATGAGAAAATGTGGGAAAGGAGCCGCTATGAAATCGTTCATAACAAGACCCTACGCATACGCCGTCACCTTCAGCGTGGCTCTGACCCTGCTTCTGGTCTGGTCCCTGCTGGCGGTCTTTGTCATTCCCCGCGAGCTGGAGCAGCCCGAGGATGAGTTCGGCACCATTGACTTCTCTCAGTTCACCGAGCCTCCCACCGAGCAGATCACCGATGCCGCTACCAACGAGCCCATCTACGTTCTGACCCTCCCCTCCGAGGACGGGGACACACCCGAGGAGCCCTCCGACACGGGCACCGAGACCGATACCGAGGCCGTCACCGAGCCTCCCGCGGCCTACCCCATCATCACCGAGAACAGCTATCTGGACGAGCATATTTCCATCACCATCGAGACCCTGCGCCGCTACGGCTCGGACTTCCACGTGGCCGAGATCAAGCTGGACAGTCCCCAATTCCTAAAGACCGCTCTGGCCAAGGATACCTATGGTCTGAACATCAAGGAAAAGACCTCCGCTCAAGCCCGCCGTGTGGGGGCCATTCTCGCGGTGAACGGCGACTACTACGGGGCCAACGAGAAGGGCTACGTCATCCGAGGCGGTGTCATCTACCGCCAGAGCCTCCGCCCCACCGACGACAAGCGGCGCAAGTACTTTGAGGATCTGGCCATTCTCTGGGACGGCAGTCTGGTTCCCTTCGACGAGAAGACCACCTCCATCAGCGATCTGCGCAGTATGGGTGCCATGCAGGTCTTCGGCTTCGGCCCCACCCTCGTCAAGGACGGGGAGATCGTGGTGGACGAGGACACCGAGGTGGGTGTGTCCCATCCCGGTGGTAATCCCCGCACCGCCATCGCCCAGCTGGGCAAGAATCACTACCTTCTGGTGGTAGCCGACGGCCGTACCGACCAAAGCAAGGGGCCTACCCTTCTGGAGCTGGCCACGGTTCTGCGGGAGCTGGGTGCGGTCACCGCCTACAATCTGGACGGCGGCGGCTCGGCCACCATGTACTTCAACGGAAAGCTGGTCAACAATCCCTGCACCAACTGGAACGAGATCCACGAAAGGGAGGTGAGCGACATTGTCTACATCGGCTACTAAAGGGATGGAACCCACCCGCCGCCGCATGAAGCGCACCGCCATTGTGGGGGCTTCCCTCGCGGTCCTGTGCGCGGTCTTTACCGTTATCTACGAGTCCTTTTCCCACGGGGCGGTGTCCACCCATATGCGGTGTATGTTCCTCATGCCCCTGGTGGGGTGCGCTCTCCCCGCTCTGGTCTGCTTTGTGACGCCCCTCCACCGCCATATCTGCCGTCCCGCCTTCAATCTCTGGAATTCGGGGATGGCGGTCTGGACCGTGGGGTGTCTCTTCCGCGGGATCGTCAACATCTCGGGGCGGTTTACCGATCTGGATCGAGTCTACCGGATCACGGGTTGGGTCTTCCTCGCCGCCGCCCTTCTGTGGGAGCTGATCCATCTGTTGACCGTTCACCGACACCGTCGGGAGGAGGTGACCGCCTGTGAGTAAGTCCAATACCGTCATCATTCCCGCCTACCGCCCCGACACGCGGCTCATCGGTCTGGTGGCCGAGGTGCTGGATCTGGGCTACTCGGTCATTGTGGTGGACGACGGAAGCGGCGCGGCCCACGCCCCCGTTTTCCGCAGTCTGGACCCCCGCGTGATCCAGCTCTGCCACCAAAAGAATCGGGGCAAGGGCGCGGCCATCAAAACGGGGCTCTCCTACGTGCTGGAGGAGAACGCCAAGACCCCCGATGAGTTCCGTCAGATCCGCTTCGTCTGCATCATGGACGCCGACGGTCAGCACACACCCGCCGATATGGATCGGGTTATGACCGCCGCCGAGGAGAACCCGCGCGGTTTGACACTGGGAGTTCGTGAGGTCAGCAAGAAAATGCCTCTGCGCTCCCGCTTGGGCAACGCCATCACCCGCGGGATCTTCCTTCTGCTGACCTCCGCCAAGGTTTCGGACACCCAGACGGGCCTCCGCGCCTTTTCGGTGGATCTGATCCCCGCCATGCTGCAGGTGGAGGGGGACCGCTACGAGTACGAGATGGGGGTGCTGGCCTACGTGGCCCGCAACCGTCTGGGCTTTACCGAGGTGCCCATCGCCACCCTGTACGAGGACAGGCAGAACTCCACCAGCCATTTTCGGGTGATCCGTGATTCTATCCTCATCTACAAGGGGCTTTTCAAGTTCGCGGGGAGCTCGTTCTTCTCCTTTCTGGTGGACTACGTGGCGTTCATCACCCTTGTGTTCCTGCTCCGCGGGCGGGGGGACGCCGAGGTGGTGCCCGTGGAGGTCATCGCCAACATTCTGGCCCGCTTCATGAGCGGCACCGTCAACTACCTCCTCAACTGCCGTCTGGTCTTCCACCGCAAGCCCTCCTTCAAAACGGCGGGGGAGTACGCCCTTCTGGCCGTGACCATTCTGGGGCTCAACACGGGGGTCCTGTACCTCTGGAAGCTGACCCCTCTGCCCATTGCGGTGTGCAAGCTCTTTACCGAGGTGTGTATGTTCCTTGCGAATTACCTGGTGCAGAAGAAGCTGGTGTTTCGCAAGAAGAGGCGGTGAGACATCGTTTCATTCACAGACGATTGCATAATTAGACAAATTGGGGTTTATCGGGAAGGATCCGATCACCGTAGGGGCGATTCATGAATCGCCCGCCGTCCCTAAAAGGCAAAGTGTACGAATGTTTTTTCATTATACGGGCGATTCGTGAATCGCCCCTACAACCTATTCAAACATCCCGACAAACCCAAATTTGAACATTTTGCAATCGCCTATCCTTTCATTCAAAAAGGGAGAGTACCCTCTTCGGGTACTCTCCCTTTTCTGTTTTTCGTGGGCTCACACGTCCCGCCGTCCCTGGAGGGCACGGAACAGGGTGACCTCGTCGGTGTACTCGATGTCGGTGCCCACCGAAATACCGAAGGCCAGGCGAGTGACCTTGATATCCAGGGGACGGAGCAGACGGGCGATATACATGGCGGTGGTCTCACCCTCCACGTCGGCGTTGGTGGCCACGATGACCTCCTTGACGGTCCCCTCCTTGACCCGATCCAGAAGCTCCTTGAGCTTGAGCTTGTCGGGGGTGATGCCGTTCAGGGGGGACAGGACGCCGTGGAGCACGTGATAGGTGCCGCGGAACTCCCGCACCTTCTCCATGGCGATGACGGTTTTGACGTCGGACACCACGCAGATGGTGGAGCGGTCGCGGGTCTCGTCGGCGCAGACCCCGCAGAGGTCGCGGTCGGTGAGGTTCATGCAGACGGGGCAGAGGTGGATCTTCTCCTTGGCGTCCACGATGGCGCGGGCGAACTCCACCGCCTCCTCGTCGGTCATATCCAGCACCGAGAAGGCCATGCGCAGGGCACTCTTGCGGCCCACCCCCGACAGCCTGCCGAACTGCTCGGCCAGGTTCTGGAGGGATTCGATGTACTCGGCCATATCAGAACAGACCGGGCATAGCCATGCTGCCCGTGATCTTCTCGATCTCGCGGGAGTTGGTATCCTCCACTCGCTTGATGGCCTCGTTCACACCGGCCACCAGAATGTCGGACAGAGTCTCGATGTCGTCGGGATCCACCAGCTCGGGGGCGATGTCGATGGAGAGGACCTCCTTCTTACCGTTGATCTTGACGGTGACCACGCCGCCGCCTGCCTTGATCTCGTATTCGCGGGCGTCCAATTCCTCCTGCTTGGCGGCCACGTCCTCCTGCATTTTCTGTGCCTGGCGGATCATAGCCTGCATATTCTGGGGGCCACCCCCCATTCCCTTGGGTACGTTTGCTCTCATAGTGGTATATCTCCTCTGATTTTTAAATTTTCTGTTGGATTTTCTACTTTGCGTTTATTCCTCGGCGGCCTCGATGATGAGGTCTATGAGGGATCCGTTGGCTTTCGCGCGGCTGTCCTCCACCTCGTAGAGGATATCGGCGATCTCCAGCTTACGGCCGAGGCATACCGACAAAGCGGCGCGTAGGGCCTCGGGTGCCCCCTCACGGGAAACCATATCACGGGCGAAGGTGCTGTCCAGCTTCACCACCACCTTGCCGTCCTCGGTGGTATAGGCCTTGGCCGAGATGAGGAAGGAGGCCGCCATACGGCTGGTGGCCTTGACTCTGTCCACCGCCTCGGTCCAGGAGCGCAGAGGGCGCAGGACACGCTGGGTGGCAGGGGAAGGGATACCGCCTGCGGCGGATGATATACCGCCTGCGGTGGATGATATGCCGCCTGCGGCGGATGATATGCCGCCTGCGGCGGATGTGGGACGGGGAGGCTCAGACTTGGGCGCGGGCTTGGGAGCGGGTGCTTCCCTTCTTGAGGGGGGTGGGGTAGGCTCGGTCATGCCGTAGTCCATGGGCGGCTCCCAGAGGTCGGGGGGCATTTCGGGGAAGGGAGGCTCGTCCATGGGGGGGAACTCCTCGGTCTTGGGGGGCGTGGCCGTGGGCGCGCTTTCCGCGGGGGCGGGAGCGGCTACGGGTGCAGCGGGTGCGGTCTGCGCCACGGGGGCTACGGCGGGGATGCCCGCCACCAGCTGCTCCTCAATGCGGGAGAGGCGGGTAAGAACCGACTCCACCGAGGTATCCAGAGCGGGGTCGCAGAGGCGGACCAGAGTGATCTCGCAGACGGTGCGCTTGACGGCGTAGGACTTCTGCATGGCGAAGAGGGCATCCTCCAGAAGACCGATGTGGAACAGGAGGGTCTCCTTGGTAAAGCGCGCCGAAACGGCAATGAGGGCTTCCCTCTCGCTGTCGGTAAGGTCGAGGTAGCGGGAGGGGTCCCTCACGGTCTTGGTGACCAGCATATCGCGGTAGTAGCTAATGAGCTCCTGCCAGAAGACGGCGGGGTCGCGGGAGGCGGAAACCATCTCGTCGATGATGGCAAAGAGCAAATCGAAGTCCTTGTCCGCGATGGCGTTCACCACGCGGCAGGTGCCCTCTCGTCCCGTGGTGCCGATGGTGCGGGTGACCAGCTCGGGGGTGATGGGCAGTCTCGCGCCCGCGCACAGCTCCAGGAGGCTGACGGCGTCGCGCATACCGCCCTGGGCCTGACGGGCTATGAGGCGGGCGGCCTCCTCCGAGAGGTCGATGTCCTCCTCACGGGCGATGCGGTGGAGGCGGGCGCAGAGGTCGTCGGTGGAAATGCGGTGGAAGTCGAAGCGCTGGCAACGGGAGATGATGGTGGCGGGGAGCTTTTGCAGCTCGGTGGTGGCCAGGATGAAGACCACGTGCTCGGGGGGCTCCTCCAACGTCTTCAAGAGGGCGTTGAAGGCCGAGGCCGAGAGCATATGCACCTCGTCGATGATGTAGACCCGGTATTTCAGCTCCGAGGGGGTGTAGATGACCTCGTCGCGGATGTCGCGGATGTCGTCCACGCCGTTGTTGGAGGCGGCGTCCATCTCCAGCACGTCGGTGGCACTCCCCGCGTCGATGGAGCGGCAGGCGGCGCACTCACCGCAGGGCCCTGCGGCGGTGGGGTGGAGGCAGTTGACCGCCTTGGCCAATATCTTTGCGCAGGAGGTCTTACCCGTACCGCGGGAGCCGCAGAACAGGTAGGCGTGGGAGAACTTCCCCGTGGCGCATTGGTATTTCAGTATGGACGTGATATGCTCCTGACCGCTGACCTCGTCAAAGTTCGGCGGCCGCCATTTGCGGTATAATGCCTGATGCACGGTGGTTCCTCCTTACATTCATTTGTTCTCCTGCGGCACCAGCCAAGGAGAGGGGGGATAGGGCAACAGCAACCATCCGCCCGCGCCTGCTATCCCTGGGAAAGGGGGCGAGAAACTTCGGCGTTTGAGATGGTTCTCGCCCCCTTTCCCGAAAAAAGCTTCGGGAAAGCTTTACCATCTCACAAATTCAAAAAAGCAGCCCTCTGCTGTGAAAGAAGACCATACACCCCAACTTCGGGCTTCACGCCCCCGCGATCTTTCAGTTCCTTGCTCAGAACAGGCAACCTCGCGGCACATACGGTTTACCGCTTAATGCTGCTTGATCCCTCACCTGACATGGTTCACGGCTCCGCATTGCGCGAGACCCGTTCGTCAACACAAGAAAAAGAACTCAATTCGGAGAAGATTCACTCTCAGGAGGGGGATCCACCCCTGCTGTAGCGGGTTGCAGGTACAGGGCTCCGCTATCTCCCCGGCTGGTATGGCCTACTTTCACAGCAGAAGCACTGCTGACAGAGTCGGCATAGGCTTGCCGACTCGAATAGTATACCACACTTTCGGGAATTTTGCAAGGGGGTTTTGAAAGATTCAAGGAAATTTCACATTTGGGAAAAACAGGCCGCGCACGTCTCCGCGCACGGCCATGTCATTTCACGAATTCGTTTCTTCGGCGGCAGTGCCATCGGTTCGATACAAGGTCATGGAAATTTTCTCTCCGAAACGAGCAAACCAACAATCCGTACCTGAATGTGTCGTGCCGTTATACAGGATGAGTTCGTCCCCGGTACAGCGGTACAAGTACCATTCATCATAATGCTCATCCGTTGAGCCGTCGTAGTACACTCTGAATTGACATTCTTTATCCAGAAGTACGAACACCTCAATCTTTTCTTCGCCTTTCAGGTAGTATCCCTCCAGACGGCTGGGATTGTCCTCCACGGTTGACAGGCAAATACAGGTTTTGCCATTCGCCGTATAGGTGTAGGTACCGTCACCGAAGCTCACCGGAAGCTCTGTCGTTTTGTCACCGAATTTCCACGGATAATCGGATGGGATCATTCCGCATCCCACGAAAAAGCAAGAAAGTAAAACAATCAAGCACAAAATACTCACAAGACGTATTGAACGTTTCATAATCTACCTCCCTGTTTGTGGGCGTTATGAATCAGATCCGCTCCAGCATCCCCTTCAGGTTTTCAAATCCCTTGGCGATGCCCTCGATGCAGTCCTCGCTGCCCTCGAACTCAATGGAGCAGTAGCCGTCGTAGCCTGCGCGCTTGAGGATCTGGAGGCACTTCTCCACATTGACGTCGCCCTCGCCTACGATGGCGCCCTTGAAGTAGTTACAGCCGCGGGTCTGGCCGAAGCCGGGGGCGGGGGTGGCGGACTTGTACATATCCTTGGCGTGGACGTGGACGGCGTAGGGGGCCACGCGGGAGACGGCGGCGCAGTTGTCCTCGTCGGCGCAGACGAAGTTGCCCACGTCCACCAGAAGGCCGTAGTTATCGTGGGCCACGGCGTTGAAGAGCTGCTCCACGCGGTAGGAGTCCTGGGCGATGTAGCCGTGGTTCTCGGTGCAGGTCTTGATGCCCTTGGTAGCGGCGTACTCGGTGACGGCGCGGGTATTCTCGGCGATGGTGGGGAGCATGAGGCCGAAGGAGCGGGAGGTGCCTGTCTTGCCCACGCTGTAGCAGACGTCGTGGCGCATGACCGAACAGCCCAGGATGGCGGCGATATCCACCTGCTTCTTCAGTCTCTCCACCTCGGCGGCAGAGGCCTCGGGAGTGGGCTGGTAGAGGTTTCCGCCAATGGTGTAGGCGTTGACGGTCATGCCCAGGCGGTCGGCCTCGGCGCGGAGCTTATGGGCGTAGGCCACCTGCTCTTCATAGGAGGGGGCGGGGAGGTCGATGAACTCAATGGCCTCAAAGCCCATATCGTGAGCCTTCCGGATGACGTCGAAGTGGGCGAGCTTGCCCGCGTTGATGTACTGCTGGAAGGAGTAGGAGCTGACGGAGATCTTCATGACGTATACGTTCCTTTCGTTGTGTGTGGAAAGATACAAGATACACGCCGAGCAAGCTCGGCCGATACAAGATACAAGATATACGCGACCGATGTCCTATCTTGTATCTTGTATCTTTGTATCTCGTATCTCTTACTTTGCCATTACAGCGTTCAAGTGCTCCACCGCCAGGCGGATATCCGCCTCGGGAGAATCACCGCACTCCCGCTCGATGGTGAGGAAGCCCTTGTAGCCGATGTCGTCCAGAGCGGCCAGGTAGGTATCGAAGTGGACGTTACCCTGACCCAGAGGCACCTCGGCGAAGTACTGGATGCCCTGGAACTCCTCGGGAACGGGATGCACCACGCCGTAGATGTACTCGGGGTTGCCGCGGTGGAGCATGACGCCGTCCTTGGCGTGGGTGTGGACGATGTAGTCCTTCAGATTATGGACAGCCACAACGGGATCGTCCCCCGTGACCATGACCAGGTTGGCGGGGTCGAGGTTGACGCCCACGCCCTTGGTACCGCCCAGGGAGTCTAAGAACTTCTTGAGGTCTGCCGAGGTCTCGGGACCCGTCTCCACGGCGAAGCGGGCACCCACCGAATCGGCGTACTCGGCCAGCTGATAGCAGGCGTCCTGCATGATTTTGTAGCGGTCGTGGTTGGGGTCCCGGGGCACCACGCCGATGTGGGTGGTGACGATGCCGCACTCCAGGGTGAGGGACAGGTCCACGATGCGCTTGGACTTCTCGATGAGCTGGGGGTTCAGGTCGGCGTGACCGAAGCCGTGGCCCAGATCGCCGCAGAGGGCGGAGAAGACCAGTCCGTGGGATTTGAGCATACCCAAGAGCTCGGCGCACTTGGCGGGAGTCATGTTCTCGGGGGCGTGCTCACCGTTGGTGGAGTACATCTGGATGCCCTTGGCGCCGATCTCGGCGGCCTTGGCGAGAGCCTCGGGGGTGGGGAGACGGAAGGATTCCAGCATGACGCCGATGGGGAATGGATACATGGTTGATTCCTCCTTGGGATGGGTTTATTTGTAACTATATTGTACATGAAACAGGGGGAATTGTCAAGGCTTTTTCGGTAAAAATCCCGTGGATTCCCCCCAAGTTATGAACAGAGGGCATCCCACGGTGAGTGAGATGCCCTTGGAGATCAGGTGGGGAAGCCGTACTTTTTGCAGAGGGCCGCGCGTTCAGCCTCAGCGTTCTTATCACGGCCGCCCAGAGCGGGAATGATCTGGCGGAGGTGGAGGCTGGAGCGCTCCACGTTGTAGGCGTGGCGGTCGGTATCGGCGGCCTCCAGAGCGGATGCCCACAAGGCCAGGCACTCCTCTGCGAACGCGGACTTCTTGGAGGTGCTCCGCGCCACCAGCTGTATATTCTTCTTGTACTTGGCGTGGTCGGCGTCGGAGGCGTCACCCATCTTGTCGATGTACTGACGGATATAGGTCCAGCCCGCGCCGTAGTAGTGGGCGAGGAACCCGTCCATGGCGGCAAAATACTCCTCGCGGGTCATGTCGCTGTCCCACAGGAGGCGGGAGAGGAGGTAGTTGCGCAGAGCGTCCATCTCACCCGACAGGTAGTCGTAGCCCGTGTGCTGGTAGCCCATAACACCCAGGGAGCGGAGGTACTGAACCGAATCGTAGAGATTCAGCAGGCTGGCACCGGGGGTCAGATTGGGGGTGCCGCGGGGGGTAGCGTTGTCCAGCACCATGACCTTATCGCTGACCTTGCACCATGCCTCCAGCGCGGTACGGAAGTCGGCGTTGGCGGTGCAGGCGGTATCGTTCAAGGCGTGCTGACGACAGGCCTCCTCGGGAAGGACCAAACGGATGACCACACCCTCGGCGGGCTTGACGGTCTTTGGCACCTTGGCCATTTCACCCACAGCCAGGGTGTCCACCAGCAGGTCGGGATAGTCGGCCCGCAGGTCGGTGGCCAGGCGGTTGACGAAGGTAAGGAGCAGACCCATGGGCGTTCCCTCGGCGGCCACCGAAGCGGTACAGGCCTCACAGGTACAGGCCTTCCAGATGCCCGTCTGATCGAGGGCGCAGGAGAGGTACTCGGAATCGGGATCGCACTGCATGAGGAAGCGGGCAGTCTCCAGCACCTTGGCATAGGTCTCCTCGGAGGAGAGGCAGACGGTGGTTCCCGTCTCCACTCCCGCCAGACGGTACAGGGACTCGCCGCCCCACCACTCGGAGGCGAAGCCCAGATCACCGTACAGGAGGTCACCGTTGTACTTCTGGTACAGGGGGTAGGGCTGGACCACGGCGGCGTGGAAGGTGGCCTCGCGGTGGAGGAAGGCGGGATTGTGGGTCTCGGAAAGCCCGTCGGGGACGGCGACCGTCTCGGCGGCGGGGATGACAATATCCTTCTCGCCGTAGAAGCGATAGCCCAGATAGTCCTCGCAGAAGCCGTACACACCCATGAGAGTGCCCGCGCCGTTTGCGTCGGCACCCGTGATGAAGAGGTTACCGTCCTTGGTCAGCAGGGCGTAGCCGTCCCCCTTCAGGGACCCTCGGGCGGTGTCTGCGGCGGAGGACAGGGCGGTATTACCCAGAGAGATGTAAGCGGCGGGGGCCTCGGTATCGGTGACGATGGGGAGGGTCTTACCCGTTGCTCTCTCGATCAGCGCGACCAGAGCCTCGGCGGCCTGGCGCTCGCGCTTGGTGGCGTTTGCGGGGATGACCACGGTGAAGTCGGTGATCGCCTTCCCTGCCAGCGTCAGCCGGCCGATGGGCGCGGCGGGAGCGGGGCGGGAGGTGATGGACTCGGGCTCGGTGACGGTGATGAACACGGCGTCGGCATCCTTGACCTCAACGGTGTACACGCCGTCTACGGGGTCCAGAATGGTGGGCACGCCCTTGACGTAGGCAGTGACGACAGAGGCACCGCTGACGGTGCGGAAGGAGACGTGGGTGGAGTAGGAGGACTTGAAGTAGCAGTCAGAGCTGTTGACCAGGATGAAGGCCTCGCCCTCGCCCACGTTCTTCTCATAGAAGCCCACCAGCACGTCGCGGGGCTCAGCCACGGTCAGTTCTGTGACGGTCTTCTGCCCCAGCTCATCCAGAGGGTGCTCGATGCCAAAGGAGGGGACGTTGGATGTAGTAGGGTCGGAGTTGATCATGGTCTGGCCCTTGGCGGTGTAGCGCATATAGATGGGGCTGAGGGCGACCAGATCGGCGTTGGTATCCTTCATGTAGTAGTACTGATCTCTCTTGTTTCCCTGCTCGTCCAGTGCGCCGTCGTGCCAGCCGCCGCCCCAGTTGCGGGCGTAGTTGGCCCAGACCACGTACTTACTGCCGAAGGCCAGGGCGGTGTAGGCCTGGTACTTCATCTGCTCGGCGGTGACCAGCTCGATCACACCGGGGCCCTGATTGATCTGGAGAATGGTGACCAGATCCCGTCCGTAATCCGAGGTGGCCTTGTACTGGGTGTAGAGGCAGTTCAGCAGGGGCAGCTGACCGCCGTTGGGGGTAAAGTACATATAGTGATCGTAGGACATGAGATCACCGGGCATACGGTCGGCGTAGTTGCGGACGTACTTGGTGTAGGAGTAGGCACCCAGAGGGCCGGGGCCGCCGTAGGAGGGGTGCATATTGGACAGGAACTGGGGGCCCTTGTACTGCTCGGTCAGAGCGGACATAACGGGACTCAGCCAGTAGTAATTGTTACTGCCCAGCTCGTCGCCCACGTCATAGGCCCAGATGGCAGGATGATCTATGGACATGGGGCTTTGGGGAATGGCGGCGATGGAGGCCTCGGGGGTCAGACTGGGGATGGAGCCGTGCCCCTCCACCAACCACGTAGCACGCCACACCTGAGGGCCGCCGCGCACCACAACACCCATGCCGTATTTCGAGTACATATCCAAAAAGTCAGCGGACGTGGACATGGGACACCAATCCAGATCAATATACGCGTCCTTCATATCCTGCATATGGGCGTCACTCATCTGATCCGCTCCGTAGAGTCCGTAATACACGCCCAGAACCAGTTTGCCATGGGGAATGCGGGTGTCGGTGTATTCCTTGACGACGTGAGCATCCGCCAGCTCCTGCAGGCGGGTACAGAGGGTATCGTAGTTGGTGACCTTGGCACGATCCTCCTCGGACAGAGCACCCCACGCGGCGTAGGCGCGGTCGATCTCGGCCTCGTTCTCGATATTCCCGTTGGGAATGGAGTCGATGAGTGCCACGATCTCGGCAGGATCGGTGGGGAGGTTGATCTCGGGACGGGTCTCGGGCTCGGTCTCGGGCTCGGTGGCGTCCTCGGTGGGGGCTTCGGTGTCCCCGTCGGTCCCCTCATCCGTGGGGGCGGCGGTCTCGGCGGGGGTCTCTCCGTCGGTGTCCGAGGGATCCACGGGGGGCTTGGTGCAGGCAACTACACCAAGCATAAGGCAAAGCAAAAACAGCAGCGCGAACAGGGTCTTTTTCACGGTCTTGGTCTCCTTCCGATATGGATTCGCGTTGGGGTATATACATTATACCACATCAGACTTGTACTGTATATATCTATTTTGTATGAATTGAATGTGTTTTTTTGTGCAACTCGACCATTTCTGCTTCTTATATCCCGTCCAACCATTCATGTCATAGTTTGGGGTAACATTTCGGTCATCCTCAAATTTGGGGTTGTCGGTCTGCGACCGAAATGCAAAATGCAAAATGCAAAAAGCAAAATCAAGAACGAAGCGGCGGTACGATAACGGCTTTCGACTATGGATATTCCATACAGGGCAATGCTTTTCGGGTGTTTGATCGAAAAATCTTACCATAAAATAGGCTTTTGCGAAGCAAAAGGCTTCATTCATTTTG
>JAFULU010000005.1 GCA_017483125.1 Clostridia bacterium | reverse complement strand
CCCGACGAGACCTCCGAGGGCATCCTGGACCCCGAGGATCCCGAACTGCCTGCTGAGGACAATCACACCGACGCGGACAATGACGGCACGTGCGACGATTGCGGCATCTCGGTGGTCATCGTGCTGGATCTCTTCGCCATCAACGACCTCCACGGTAAGTTCTGCGACTCCGACGCCCAGATCGGCGTGGACGAGCTGACCACCTACCTCAAAAACGCCTACGACAACGAGGACCACGTCCTCCTCCTCTCATCGGGAGATATGTGGCAGGGAAGCTCGGAGTCCAACCTCACCAAGGGCTATATCATCACCGAGTGGATGAACCACCTGGATTTCGCCGCCATGACCCTGGGCAACCACGAGTACGATTGGGGCGAGACCTGGATCGAGAACAACGCCACCCTGGCGGGCTTCCCCTTCCTCGCCATCAACATCTACGACCGCGACACAAACGAGCGGGTCTCCTACTGTCAGTCCTCGGTCCTGGTCCAGCGCGGCGGTGCCCGCATCGGTATCATCGGCGCCATGGGGGACTGCTACTCCTCCATTTCGGGTGAGATGTCGGGCGGCATCTACTTCAAAACAGGGAACGACCTCACCAATTTGGTGAAGGCCGAGTCCCAGAAGCTCCGCGAGGCGGGAGCCGACTTCATCATCTACTCCATCCACGACGGATACGGCTCCTCCAGCTCGGGCAGCATCAGCGACTCCGCCCTGTCCTCCTACTACGCCCCCGTTCTCTCCGAGGGCTACGTGGACATTGTCTTTGAGGGCCACTCCCACCAGCGCTACGTCCTCACCGACAGCAAGGGGGTCTACCACCTCCAGGGCGGCGGCGACAACAAGGGCATCACCCACGCCGAGGCCACCATCAACTTCGCCAACGGTAAGAGCCAAGTCACCACCGCCGAGCTGGTCTCCTCCTCCTCCTACGCGGGACTCCCCGACGATCCCATCGTGGAGACCCTCATGGAGAAGTACAAGGACCGGGTCTCCGCGGGGGACGCGGTGCTGGGCTATAACGAGGCCTACCGCTCGGGGGACTACCTCCGCCAGCTGGTGGCCGACCTCTACGCCAAGGTAGGCGAGGAGGCCTTCCCCGACTATCATATCGTCCTGGGCGGTGGCTTCCTTTCGGTGAGAAGCCCCTACAATCTGGCGGTGGGTGAGGTCACCTACTCCCAGCTCCAGATGATCATGCCCTTCGACAATACCCTGGTCCTCTGCTCGGTTAAGGGCTCGGACCTCAACCGCAAGTTCATCAACACCTCCAACGAGAACTACTTCATCGGCTACACCGACTACGGCCGCTCCCTGAAGGGTAAGATCGACCCCAACGCCACCTATTACATCATCGTGGACACCTACACCTCCACCTACGGCCCCAACAAGCTCACCGAGATCGCCCGCTATACCGAGGGGATCTACGCCCGCGACCTGCTGGCCGACTACATCCGCGCGGGAGGCCTGGGAGGCAAGCCCGCCGAGATCACCTATACCTCCATTCCCGAGATCATGAAGATCGGGAACGCCCTGGCTGACAACGCCCAGACCGATCAGAGCTACTACGTCCGCGGCACCGTGGTATCGGTCACCAACACCACCTACGGCAACCTCACCATTGACGACGGGAAGGGAAACACCCTCTTCGTCTATGGCGTGTATGACAAAACGGGGGCCACCCGCTACGACGGCCTCACCGACCCGCCCCGCGTGGGGGATACCGTGGTTCTCTGCGGCCCCGTCAAGAAGTACGTGGCGGGCGGGGAGACCACCGTCGAGCTGATGCGGGCGCGGCTCATGGAAAAGGAATAAGAATGGACCCACACGGGGGAGCGCTCCGTGTGGGATTTCTTTTTGCGGGTTTTCAAATTGGGGTTTAGCGGTGGGTTTCCTCGTTGTAGGGCTGGGGCTTGCTCTCGCCTAAAAGCCCTCTCACCCGCTTCGCGGGAGCTCTCCCAGAGGGAGAGCCTTTCGTACTAAGCCCAGCAAAAACCCGTTTCCCGACAAGCGTTTTCCCGCCGTTCTAAGGCTCCCCCTCTGGGGGAGCTCCGCGGAGCGGTGAGAGGGCAAATAACGAGGGCAAGGCACAAACAAACAGTTCGCCAAACCCCAATTTGAAATCCCACTCCACTCCACCATGATTCGTGAAAATCTAACAAATCTGCGCAAACTCCCCCCACTTCCTCCTATGAAATATAGCAAACTGCCGAAAATACGAAAACCGACAAAAAAATCTCCGAAAAAGGTTGCCTTTTGGTGGGTGGTTGTGGTATAATAAATTATGTATGGGATTATGCCCATTGATCACAAGGACAAGGAGGATCGTACCGTGCTGGATCTGCAAAGAGCGGGAATGTGGAAGCGTCTGTCCGCGGCCCTTTTCGATGCCATCATACTCTTTACCGTCATTATCGGCATGGCCCTGCTCCTGTCTACCGCCCTGGATTACGACGGCTACGTCACCCACCTGGACGAGCTGGAGCAGAAATACGGCGACGAGTTCGGGGTGGACCTGAATATCACCGCCGAGGAAATGGCAAAGCTCACCGCCGAGGAGCTGGCGGTTTACGAGGCCGCCGACAAGGCCTTCGGAGCCGACCCCGACGTGGTCTATACCTATAATATGATGCTCAGTATGGCGGTGGTCATCGTCACCTTCTCCATCCTTCTGGGCTACCTCCTCTTGGAGTTCCTGGTGCCCCTGCTCTGGAAGAACGGCCAGACCTTCGGCAAAAAGCTCTTCGGCATCGGCGTCATGCGGATCGACGGCGTGCGCCTCCCCGCCATCCTGCTCTTTGCCAGAACCGTGCTGGGTAAGTTCACCATCGGCACCATGATCCCCGTCTACGTCCTCATCATGATCATCTTCGGCCGCGTCGGTATGTTCGGCACCGTCATCGTGGGTGCCCTCCTGTTGGTCCAGGCCATCCTCTTCTTCGGCACGAGGGAGCATACCCCCATCCACGATAAGCTGGCGGGCACCGTCACCGTGGATCTCGGCTCCCAGATGATCTTCGACTCCCCCGAGGAGCTTCTGGAGTACAAGAAGCGCATCCACGCCGAGGCCTCCGAGCACCGCGAGCGGTGATCCCCCAACCCCGAAGTCCGCTCTCGGCGAACCTTGCCACCGAGCGCGGGAACTATCCATTCGTTTCAATTTTTTTGAAAATAAAGAACATTCAGGAAGGATGATTCGCACATGAAAGTTGTATTGCAAAATCTCACCAAGGTCTTCCCCTCCCGTAACAAGAAATCGGGCGAGGAGGTGGTGGCGGTCAACGACTTCACCTTTGAGATCCCCGACGGTAAGCTGATCGGACTCCTGGGCCCCTCGGGCTGCGGCAAGTCCACCACTCTGTACATGATCAGCGGACTCCAGAAGCCCACGGGCGGTAAGATCTTCTTTGGCGACGACGACGTCACCGAGCTGTCCGCCGAGAACCGCGGTGTGGGTCTGGTGTTCCAGAACTACGCCCTCTACCCCCACCTGACGGTGAAGCAGAACATTCTGTTCCCCCTGCAGAACCTCAAGGGTGCCGACAAGCTCCCCAAGAACCAGATGCTGGAGCGCGCCTATGAGGCCGCCAAGCTGGTGCAGATCGACAACCTCATGGAGCGTAAGCCCTCCGAGCTGTCGGGCGGTCAGCAGCAGCGTGTGGCCATCGCCCGCGCCCTGGTCAAGATGCCCAAGGTCCTGCTTCTGGACGAGCCTCTGTCCAACCTGGACGCCCGTCTGCGCCTCCAGACCCGTGAGGAGATCCGCCGTATCCAGAAGGAGACGGGTATCACCACCATCTTCGTCACCCACGACCAGGAGGAGGCCATGTCCATCTCGGATATGATCGTGGTCATGAAGCTGGGCGTTGTCCAGCAGATCGGCGCGCCTCAGGCGGTGTACGATGATCCCACCAACCTGTTCGTCGCCAAGTTCCTGGGTACTCCTCCCATCAACGTCTTTGAGGGCGAGGTCAAGGCTGAGAAGCTGTATGTCGGTGACTCTGCCGTTCTGGACGTCCCCGGTGTGGCTGATCAGCCCGTCTACGTGGGCATCCGTCCCGAGGGCTTCATCCCCGACGCCAACGGCCCCCTGACCTGTAACCTCAGCGGTGTGGACGTCATGGGCCGCGACGTGTCCCTGGTCACCACTCACGAAAGCTCCCTCAACCCCGTCGTCCGCTCCATCGTGGACGCCGACGCCGCCAAGAACGCGAACGGTATCACCGTCTCCTACTCCCTCAAGCCTCATAAGGTGTTCCTTTTCAACAAGGAGACCGAGGAGCGCGTGTATTTCGAGGTGAAGTGATATGGTAGAAAGCAAGCATAAATGGAAAGCGTGGCTGTACCTGGCTCCCGCTATCGTACTGCTGCTCATCTTTACGGTCTGGCCCATCATCAATACGGTACGAATCGCCTTTCTGGACGGCTATAATATGCTGGGTGCCGTGGGCGGTGAGACCTACGAGTTCGGTATCAAGAACTTCACCGACGTGCTGGACGAGTACAGCGGCTTCAAGGAGGCCCTGATCAACACCCTGCTTCTCACGGTGGTGACGGTGCCCCTGTCCACCATTCTGGCCCTGCTCATCGCGGTCTGCCTCAACTCCATCAGACCCCTGCAGAGATTCCTCCAGACCATCTTCTTCCTCCCCTACGTCACCAACTCCATCGCCATCGGCATGGTCTTCGAGGCCATGTTCAACATCATCGGTCTGTCTCCCGATGCCGCCTCGGCTGAAAGCTGGGGTATCATCAACAATATCATCGGCCTGTTCGGTATGGATCCCGTGAACTGGATCAACGTGAATTCCGGCTACTGGCCCAACTTCTGGGTCATGGTGATCTACATCGTCTGGAACGCCCTGCCCTTCAAGATCCTCATCCTTCTGGGCGGTCTCCAGAGCATCAACAAGCAGTACTACGATGCCGCCAAGGTGGACAGCACCCCCCGCGCCCGTGTCTTCACCAAGATCACGGTGCCCCTGCTCTCCCCCATGCTGGCCTACGTGGTCATCACCGGCTTCATCGGCGGCTTCAAGGAGTACTCCTCCATCGTCGGTATCTTCGGTGACGATATGAAGGCCGTGGGTACGGATCACTCCCTGAACACAATGGTCGGTTACATCTACGACGCCCTGGGCTCCAACGAGGGCCGCGCGTCCGCCGCCGCTCTCATCCTCTTCGCCATCATATTCGTGGTCACCATGATCAACCTGTATGTGAGCAAGAAGAAGACCCATTTCTGATGAAGGAGGCCTGTTTATGACACATCAAGCATTACTGAGTGAAAAGAATTTGCAGAAGGTCTCCACCAAGCAGAGGATCGTCAAGATCATCGTGCAGGTGATGCTCTACACCTTCCTGTGCGTCATGGCCCTCATCGTGGTCTTCCCCTTCTACTGGATGATCATCTCCTCCCTGAAGTCCACCGTGGAGTACCGTCTCCCCGTCCCCACCCTCTTCCCCCAGAAGATCATGTGGGGCAACTACGTGGAGGCCTTCTCCGCGGCCAACCTGGGCAGACTCTTCATCAACACCGTCATCGTCGGTGTGGTGTCCACCCTGCTCTCTCTGGTCATCACGGTCCTGTCGGCTTTCGCCTTTGCCCGCCTGGAGTTCAAGGGTAAGAACGCCCTCTTCGGGGCTCTGCTGGCTACCATGATGATCCCCGGTGAGCTCTTCACCATCACCAACTACATCACGGTCAACAACTTCGGTTGGCTGGACACCTACACGGTCCTGATCGTGCCCTTCCTGGTGAGCATCTTCTACATCTACCTCCTGCGCCAGAACTTCATGCAGATCCCCAACGAGCTGTATCTGGCCGCCAAGGTAGACGGCACGGGGGACTTCAAGTACCTCTGCAAGGTCATGATTCCTCTGTCCCTGCCCACCCTCATCTCCATCACCATCCTGAAGATGATGGGCGCGTGGAACTCCTACGTCTGGCCCCGACTGGTCACCAAGTCCGAGGAGATGCGCCTCATCACCAACGGTCTGCGTGACGCCTTTACGGATATGTCGGGTCAGGCCAACATCCCCGTCCAGATGGCCGCCGTCGCGGTGGTCTCCTTCCCCCTGTTCCTGGTCTTCATCTTCCTTCGTAAGTACATTATGAAGGGCGTGTCCCGAAGCGGTATCAAGGGATAAGACGTTTCTTCCCAAGGTTTCACGGGTCTCGGGCATCCCCCGGGACCCCTAAACAAGTTAAGGGCACCTCTAAAAACCCCTCGCACGGCGAATCGGCGGAATCTTTTCCGTCATTCGTTACAAAAATCCTTCGTATAGGATCAACTATACGCGCGGATTTTTGTTTAGACTGACGAAAAATCTTCTCGCCGCTCCCCGCACGATGCGTTTTAGAGGTACCCTCAAAATTAAATTTGAAAGGATACAAACAAACATGAAGAAGATTCTCTCCATTCTGCTGGCAGTCGCCATGCTGCTCTCCATGTTCGCTCTGGTCGCTTGCGATAAGGGGAACCAGGGTAACCAGGGCAACGAGGGCAACGAAGGCAACAACGGCACCGACGGCAAGCCCGCGGGCATGGCCAGCTACGACGTCCCCGCCGTGGGCTACGACGGCAGCGCCGTTACCGTGGTGTTCTACCACTCCATGGGTGCCAAGCTCCAGGCCGTGCTGAACACCTATATCCCCGAGTTCAACAAGCTCTACCCCAACATCACCATCGAGCACTCCTCCATGGGTGACTACGACGGTGTCCGCGATCAGATCAAGACCCAGCTGACCGCAGGCGCACAGCCCAACATCGCTTACTGCTACCCCGACCACGTGGCGCTCTACAACGTCACCAAGAAGGTCATCCCCCTGAACAACTTCATCGACTCCACCATTGAGGTCACCGACGCCGAGGGCAACAAGACCGTCCTGGGTCTGACCGAGGAGCAGAAGGCCGACTTCATCGAGGGCTACTACAAGGAAGGTGCCGCCTTCGATACCGTGGGCACCATGTACACCCTGCCCATGTCCAAGTCCACCGAGGCTCTGTACTACAACAAGACCTTCTTCGAGAAGAACGGTCTCTCGGTTCCCACCACCTGGGATGAGATGGAGGCAGTCTGCGCCCGCATCAAGGAGATCGACCCCGCCTGCGTGCCCCTGGGCTACGACTCCGAGGCCAACTGGTTCATCACCATGTGCGAGCAGTACGGCTCTCCCTACACCAGCCTGGATAAGAACGACCACTTCCAGTTCAACAACGAGACCAACCGCGGCTTCGTGAAGAAGTTCAACGAGTGGTTCCGGAAGGGCTACGTCACCACCGAGGAGATCTACGGCTCCTACACCTCGGGTCTGTTCACCGCCACCGAGGGCCAGCGTTGCTACATGGTCATCGGCTCCACCGGCGGCGCGTCCTACCAGACTCCCCCCACCGTGGACGGTCAGCCCCTCTTTGAGACCGGCATGGCGACTCCTCCTCAGGTGAACCCCGCCGCTCCCAAGGTCATCTCCCAGGGTCCCTCCCTCTGCCTCTTTGACAGCGACAACCCCCAGGAGGTCGTGGCTTCCTGGCTGTTCATGAAGTTCCTCACCACCAACGTCTCCTTCCAGGCCGAGTTCTCCATGGCCTCGGGCTACGCTCCCGTCATCAAGTCCGTCCAGGAGAACCCCACCTACCAGGCATGGCTGGATAAGGCCAGCGGCTACAACAACCTGACCGCTCTGTCGGTCAAGCTGGCTCTGTCCCAGAGCGACGCCTACTTCGTGTCCCCCGCCTTCAACGGCTCCTCCAAGGCCCGTGACGAGGTGGGTATCCTGATGCAGACCGCCCTTGTCAAGACCGGTGACGTGGATTCCGCCATCGAGAAGCTCTTCAAGGACGCCGTCGGTAAGTGCAACTTCTCCATTAAGTAAGAGTCTTTCCCGAGGAAAAACGGTATGAAGAATTTGAGTAAGCTTCTCGTTCTTCTTCTCGCTCTCGCTATGCTCGCGGGCTGCTTTGCGGCCTGCGACGGCGGGAAGACCCCCGAGGATACCACGGCGGATGAGACCGCCGAGGATACCACCGCGGGGGGCACCCAGAGCGGCGAGAACAAGGAATTCGTGGATTACGCCTCCACCGTGAAGTTCGACCCCAACTCGGGCCGCGCTTCCGCCACGGTGACCGTCCGCACCTTCGTGGACGGCGACACCACCCACTTCAACATCGACCACCCCGCCTTCGACGGCGGCATCCTGAAGGCCCGCTACCTGGGTATCAATACCCCCGAGTCCACGGGTCAGATCGAGCCTTGGGGTAAGAAGGCCTCCACCTACACCAAGGAGGCTCTGTCCAAGGCCACCTCCATCATCGTGGAGTCCGACAGTGCCCAGTGGAACCCCGACTCCACGGGCGACCGCTACCTGGTCTGGGTCTGGTACAAGACCGCCGAGGACACTGACTACCATTGCCTGAACCTGGAGATCCTCCAAGAGGGCCTGGCCGTCTCCTCCAAGTCCTCCGATACGGTCTACGCCGACATCTGCGTCACCATCCTGAATCAGGCCGTCAACCATAAGCTCCACGTCCACTCCAAGGAGAAGGACCCCGACTTCTACTACGGCGCGGCTCTCCCCATGACCCTCAAGGAGCTCAAGACCAACATCGAGAGCTACAAGGGCAAGGACGTCAGCTTCGAGGGCGTCGTGGTCCGTAACTCCAACCAGACCGCCTACGTCGAGGAATACGACGAGGAGACGGGTCTGTACTTCGGTATCCAGATCTACTACGGCTTCAATCTGGGCTTCTTCGGCGAGGAGATCCTGTCCGTGGGTAACCGCGTTCTGGTGGTTGGCTCTGTCCAGTACTACGAGACGGGCGGCACCTACCAGATCGCCGACATCAAGTACCACGCCATGCGTCCCGACGATCCCGAGAACATCCAGAAGATCAGCGACGGCCACGAGGGCGCCTACGCCGAGGTGTCCGCCAAGGACCTGCTCACCGGTAAGGTGGAGATCGACGTGACCTCGGTGGATGAGGAAGGGAACGAGACCGTGGAGACCAAGACCTTCGACCGCGGCTTCATCACCATGCACGGCTCCGCTTCTCTGAAGGACCTGGTCATTACCAAGATCTACACCACCCAGAACGAGGACTCCTCCAACTACGGTGCCCTGTCCATTACCTGCCTGGCTCAGGACGGCACCGAGGTGGTGCTCCGTACCATCGTCCTCAAGGACGCCGACGGTAAGACCATTACCGCCGACAAGTTCCCCATCGGATCGGTCATCGACGCCAAGGGAGTGGTGGACGTCTACAACGGCGTGTACCAGCTCAAGGTCTTCTCGGCCTCCGATATCACCTTCCGTCAGTAATTAACGTATTGTACATTACTATTTGAAAGGAACCAACATGAAAAGAATTCTGATTTTGCTCCTGTCGCTGGTCATGTGCCTGGGCTGCTTCGCCGCTTGTAACCCCCAGGGCGGCGGCGAGGATACCACCGTCGAGGACACCACCGCCGCTCCCGAGGGCGACGAGGCCGCCACTCTGGCCGAGGCTCTGGAGTACCTCCGCAGTATTTACAAGGACTCCGCCAAGGAGACCCCCGCCGACTACGACGTGGTCGGTAAGATCGTCATCGGCGACACCGAGTTCAAGGTCACCTGGACCACCGACAACGCCGACATCGTGGTGAAGGTCAGCGAGAAGAACGCCGCCTTCTACACCATCGACATCCCCGTCAAGAATGAGGAGCTGAAGGACTACGCCCTCACCGCCACTGTCACCGACGCCGCGGGCCAGAGCGAGACCATCTCCTTCGAGCGCGCCCTGCCCGTCTACGACTCCTCCGCCATCGTGGATAAGCCCGAGGAGCAGCAGGCTTACAAGCTCTACCTCGTCCATGCCGGTCTGGGCCAGACCCTCTTCGCCACCGGCGAGACCGATAACTCCAAGTTCCTCAAGACCACCACCGACCCCAAGGCCGCTATGGACTTCTACTCCGAGGCCGACGGCGAGGGCTTCAAGTTCTACTACCTGAAGGACGACGGCACCAAGATGTACCTGCTGGCCTCCACCACCACCTCCGAGGACGGTAAGGTCTCCAAGTACCTCAACTACGTCTCTGACCAGAGCACCACCTGGATCTACAAGTCCGAGACCAACGGCTGGTACACCACCATCGACGGCATTGAGTACGTCATGGGTACCTACGGCTCCTACAACACCATGTCCCTGTCCGAGGCTTCCTACCTGTCGGTGGAGAACAGCGGTAAGACCCAGTTCCCCGCAGGCATCATGAAGAAGGACGTGGCCGAGTCCATGACCCCCTCCGAGGGCCCCACCATCTACAACACCCCCGAGGAGATCGTCAACGCCGTCTACGCCCTGGACATCGGCGGCATCCTCTCCGGCGGTCATAAGTACACCCTGACCGGTGTCATCACCTCCATCCCCTCCGCATGGTCCGACGATTACGGCAACATCACGGTCGTCATCGTGGTCAATGGCATGGAGGACAAGCCCATCGAGTGCTTCCGCCTGAAGGGCGACGGCGCCAACAAGCTGGCCGTGGGCGATACCATCACCGTCACCGGTGAGCTTCTGAAGTACGACAACAAGAGCGAGACCGGTAAGGTGGAGTTCAACGCGGGCTGTACTCTGGTGGGCGGCGCGACCGCTCCCGAGACCACCGTCACCAACCCCACCGCTGACGGCGTGTATAAGCTCTACCTGGTTCAGGTCAACACCGGCAAGACCCTCTTCGCCAACGGCGAGACCGACAACGACAAGTTCCTGAAGGCCACCACCGACCCCAAGGCCGCTCTGGACTTCCGCGCAGAGATCGTGGAGGGCGGCTTCAAGTTCTACACCGAGATCGGCGGCGTCAAGAAGTACCTGAACGCCCACACCGAGAACGTGGACGGCAAGATCTCCAAGTTCCTCCACTACACCGAGACCTCCGAGACCGTCTGGTATTACAAGGCCGAGACCAACGCCTGGTACACCACCATTGACGGTGCCGAGTACGTGGCAGGTACCTACAACTCCTTCGATACCTTCTCCATCTCCGACACCAAGTTCATGACCCCCGAGGTCAGCGGCAAGACCCAGTTCCCCCTGAGCCTGGTTGAGAAGTCCGTGGCCGAGGGCGGCAACATGGGTGGCAATGACGAGCCCGAAACCCCCGATACTCCCGACGTTCCCGTGGACGGTCTGGACGCCCAGGCTCCCGTGGCAGGCACCGCCTACAAGTTCGGCTTCATTCAGGGCAACCAGAATAAGGTCTACTACCTGACCGGTGTCCTGTCCGGCTATTACATGGCTTCTACCGAGACCTTCGCCGACGGCGCAGACTTCTTCGTGGAGGAGACCAACGGCGGCTTCCACCTCTACTGCATGGTGAACGGCGCCAAGAAGTACGTCAACGCCAAGTCCGTGGTGGGTACCGACGGTAAGGACCACATCAACGGCCTCTTCGAGGATACCGCTACCTCTGTCTACACCTACGACGAGACCCTCAAGACCCTGGTCACCAAGATCGACGGCACCGACTACATCTACGGTACCCGTAACGATAAGACCTACAACACCCTTGGCCCCATGAAGGCTGATTCGGGCTGCTTCTACGCCGTTCTGGTGGTGAAGGCAGGCTCCGCCGTGACCCCCGACACGCCCGATGAGCCCGACACTCCCGACGTCCCCTCCGACGCCGAGACCACCGTCATCTACTTCCCCAAGGACGGTAAGTACGTCACCGGCATCGAGTACGAGTACACCAGCTCCAAGGGTACCAAGAAGATGCAGCTG
>JAFULU010000071.1 GCA_017483125.1 Clostridia bacterium | reverse complement strand
TGATCCAGGGCGGCGACCCCAAGGGTAACGGTACCGGCGGCTCCGACACCACCATCAAGGGCGAGTTCAAGATCAACGGCATCCAGAACGACCTGTCCCACGTGGCCGGCGTCATCTCCATGGCCCGTAAGAGTATGCCCTACGACAGCGCCACCAGCCAGTTCTTCATCTGCAACGCCGACGCGTCCGCTTCCCTGGACGGTAAGTACGCAGGCTTCGGCTACGTGGTAGCCGGTCTGGACGTGGTCCTCACCGTCTCCGAGGTTGAGGTTGAGGCCAACGCCTCCGGCACCGAGAACAGCGTGCCTGTGGAGCCCGTGGTCATCGAGAAGATCTGCTTCGTGACCAAGAACTGACCAAGGATAACAAGAAAGACCGTTGCATCGCAACGGTCTTTCTTGTTATCGTGAAATGCGCTGCGCGCGTGAAATATGCGCCTGGCGCGCATGTGAAATATCTTCGATGTGAAATTCGCCCTTTGGGCGAGTGAAGGAAAGAAACCCTGCGGGTTTCTAATTTGAATCTGATAATGGAGAGATCCGAAGGATCTCCACCTTAACTCGCCTACAAGGCGAACTTCACGCGACCAACGGGAGCGCTTCACGCGCCATAGCGCGCTTCACACGACCAACGGGAGTACTTCACTTCTTCAAGCTGTCCGCATAAGCCGTCGCCAGGGCGTCGCACCGCTCGTTGTAGGGATGCCCCGCGTGGCCCTTCACCCAGATAAACTCCACCTTGTGGCGGTCCACCTGGGTCAGAAGCTGATCCCACAGCTCGGGGTTGAGGGCGGGGGTCTTGTCCCCCTTGATCCAGCCCTTGGCCTTCCAGGACCGCGCCCAGCCCTTGGTGATGCCGTCGATGACGTATTTGGAGTCGGAGGTGAGGGTCACCTCGCAGGGCTCCTTGAGAGCGGCCAGGGCGGTGATGACGGCGGTGAGCTCCATGCGGTTGTTGGTGGTCTCGGGATGGCCCCCCGACAGCTCCTTCTCGTGGCCGTTGTAGACCAGGATCGCGCCCCATCCCCCGGGGCCGGGGTTGCCGCGGCAGGCGCCGTCGGTGTAGACGTATACGTGCTTCATATAAGTTTCCTCCGTGGGAGTGGTGATGTCTGACCATATTATAGCACATTTGGCGTGCTTGGTCAAGGGAAAACCGCGGTTTGGGGGGCATCCACCGAAAAAGTCCCCGCTTTTTGGGGTGCATATCGCCGAAACTCGTCCAAAGGTCTTGATTTTCTCGGAAAAATGCGTTATAATATAAACCGAATATGAACCGACCAACCCAATCCACATACAGGGAGGATACCCCCATGAGCCAAGAGACTACCGTCATCGAGACCCCCGTGACCGAGACCGAACAGACTCCCGCCGCCCAGCCCCGCCTGCCCCGTCCCGCGCCCCGCAAGAAGAGATGGGGGGACCGCAAGGACGGCCGCCGCGTTCGCACCGCCCAGCCCATGGCCAAGATGATGCCCTTCATCATGAAGGACCGCGCCGACGCCATGAACTACTTCGCCGACGAGCTGGACGTCACCGAGACCGACGTCTTCTGCAAGCAGATGATCGCCGAGGGCTACGAGGGCTTCAGCTTCCTGCACATCATGCTGGCGGCCTACGTTCGCACCATCTCCCAGAAGCCCGCCCTCAACCGCTTCATCAGCGGTCAGCGCATCTACGCCCGCCACAACATCGAGGTCAACATGACCATCAAGAAGGACATGAGCGAGGACTCCCCCGACACCTGCATCTCGGTGATCTTCGAGCCCGACGACACCATCATTGACGTCTACGAGAAGTTCAACGCCGCCGTCATGAAGGAGAAGGAGAAGGAGGACCTGGATTCCAGCTTCGATAAGACCGCGGGGACCCTGGCTGCCCTTCCCCGTCCCATCCTCCGGGCCGCCATCCGCATCCTCTTCTGGCTGGACTACCACGGCTGGATCCCCAAGGCCCTGACCGATCTCTCCCCCTTCCACGGCAGTATGATCATCACCTCCATGGGCTCTCTGGGCATCCGTCCCATCTACCACCACATCTACAACTTCGGCAACCTCCCCGTCTTCATCTCCTACGGCGTCAAGCGCACCGTCTACAAGCTGAAGCGGGACGGCTCCGCCGAGCAGAGGCGCATGATGGACCTCAAGGTGGTCACCGACGAGCGCATCTGCGACGGCTTCTGCTATGCCGCCGCCTTCAAGATGATCCGCCGTCTGGTGGAGCACCCCGCGGGGCTTCTCAAGCGGCCCGAGCAGATCTTTGAGGATATTGATTGAGTGAATTTCACCGTCACCCGTTGACTTTTCCGAAAATCGTGCTATAATGAAAGCGAGGATGCCCGCGCGGTCTCCTCGCTTTTGCGTTCGGGAAATTGGGGTTTATCGGTCCGTTTGAAACTAACAAACAAATTGGATTCGTAGGGACCGGCGTCCTCGACGGTCCGCAAATAACATAGACCCGACAACAAGCTTCGGTGGGTCGGTGGCGGACCGTCGGGGACGCCGGTCCCTACAATTTGTTATTCAACACTCACCGACAAACCCAAATTTGATCTATAATAGGAGCTCTCTATGCGTCACATCCTCCTCCTCACCACCGGCGGCACCATCGCCTGCCGCGACTCGGGCCACGGCCTGGCCCCCGCCCTCACCGCCGAGGACCTGCTGGCCGCCGTCCCCGCCGTTACCCGCGTCTGCGAGGTGACCGCCCGCCCCCTCTTCAATCTGGACTCCACCGACATGACCCCCAAGGAGTGGCTGACCGTGGCCGCCGCCATCCGCGACGCCTACGACTGCTTTGACGGCTTCGTCATCACCCACGGCACCGATACCCTGGCCTACGCCGCCGCCACGCTGTCCTGTCTCCTCCAGCACAGCGAGAAGCCCATCGTTCTGACGGGTGCCCAGCTCCCCATGGGGGTCCCGGGGTCGGACGCCGCCGAGAACCTCAAGGACGCCTTCGCCTGGGCGCTCTCCGAGGGGGCCAGAGGTGTCCGCATCGTCTTCGCGGGGCGGGTCATCCGCGGCCTGCGGGCGAGAAAGCGGCATACCACCGACCCCGACGCCTTTGAGAGCGTGGGCTGTCCCGATACCGCCCTCATCCACGACGGCCAGATCATCCGTTACGGCGTGCCCGTGGGGGAAGGGCAGGGAAGCGTCACCGACAGCCCCCTCATGCCTCCCCACGAGTTCTTCGAGGACCTGGACACCCGCATCGCCCTGGCGCACCTGACCCCGGGTATGTCCCCCTTCGTTTTGCGCCACATGGCCGAGGGGCTTCACGGCCTCATCGTGGAGGGCGTGGGCATCGGCGGTATCCCCGATACCCTGGTGCCCGTCCTCACCCGTGTGGCCGAGAGCGGGGTCTTCCTGATCCTCACCTCCCAGGTGCCCTACGGTGCCAGCGATTTTACCGTCTACCGCGCGGGTCGCCGTATCCACGAGGCCTGCGGAGGACAGGTGGTCACCGCCCGCGACATCCCCTCCGAGGCGGCCTTCGCGGCGGCCATGTGGGCCATGGCGGTGAGCCGTGACCGCGAGGATATGGCGGAGCGGTTCGCCAGAGCTTTGCGAGGGGCGGATCTGTGACGCCTTTCCCGCCTTACCCCATCCCTTTCGGGTGGGGTAAAATTTTTTCGTTCTTCTCCCGCAATCATTCCGACCTTTCCGACACTATATGAGTGGAGCGCGAAAGCCCGCCGCCCAAGTACCGATTCCCCGAAAGGAGACTGTCATGGATCCCACCCCCGATACCCTCATGGAGCAGTACGCCGCCGACTACATGGAGAAGGTGTTCTACTTCTGCCTGCGCAAGTGCGGAGACCCAACCGAAGCCGAGGATCTGGCCTCCGAGATCACCTGTGAGGTCATGGCCGCCCTTCGTAAGGGTACCCAACCCCAAAGCTTTTCAGGCTGGGTCTGGCGCATTGCCCGCAACCGCTACAGCCGTTGGGCCGAGGCCAAGAGCCGCCGCAGTCAGCTCATATCCGGAGATGAGCTGCCTGAAGAGCCGGGGATATTGGACGAGGACGACGGCACAGACCCCGAGCGGCTGAACACCCTCCGTCGGGAGCTGGCCTTCATCCGCGAGGACTACCGCCGCGTGCTGGTGGCCCACTACATCGAGGACCGCTCGGTGCAGGACATCGCCGACGGGCTGGGTATTCCCCGAGGGACGGTACTGGCCAGGCTTCACCGCGCCCGAAAACACATGAAAGAAGGAATGAATATGGCAAGAGAATTCGGAGTCAGAAGCTACAAGCCCGAGGAGATCGAGTTTGTCAACAATTGCTCGTCCTTTGGCGCCTTCGGTCAGCCCTGGCGCATTTTGAACCATCCCCTGTACCAGAACATCTTCCTGGAGGTCTACGACACCCCCGAGACCGCCGAGGAGCTGGCCATCGCCCTGGGTGTCGCCCTTCCCTACATGCAGAGCGAGCTGGACTTCCTGGTGAGGGAGACCTTCCTTTCCACCATCGAGACCGCGGCAGGAGTCAAGTACCAGACTGCCTTCCCCATCGTCAGCCGTGATGCCCAACAGGCCTGCGACAGACGCCGAATGGAGATTCAGAACGAACTGGCCGATCTGCTGGAGACCCTCGTTGACCGCTACGTGTCCCTGTGCGCGGAGCATGGAGTCAAGCCTTACGGCGGCAATCAGGACTACAAGACCGCCAAGTGGACGCTGCTCATGCAGGCGCTGGATACCATCCAGTACGAGACTTTCGGCATGGTGGATCTGAGCGGTTGGTGGACGAAGCGACCCGATGGCGGAGAGTGGGACATTATTGGCTATCAGGGAAAGACCGAGATCATGAGCGTGGATGGCGGGAACACCATCCGATTGGCCGACTACTTTGTGGGACTTCACGGCGCACCCAGCACCAAGGTGCTGTTCCAGCAGTACAAATTCTACTACAAGAATATCATGGAGCGCACTCCCGAGTATCTGGACGGTCATCAGGCCGACGCCCTGGGTGAGGTCGTCCGCGCCGAGGCCACGGGTACGCCCTGTACCGCAGACCCTACCTATCTGGAACAGCTGGCCGAGATCGGCTACCTCCGCTCCACCGAGGAGGGCTACAAGTCCGCCGTCCTCCACTTCGACATGGCCGACCGCGCCGCCGCCTTTACCCCCGCCGAGCGGGACGAGCTTCGCGGCCTGGTCGCCCGTGTGCGGGAGCTCATCCTGGGTCTGAGCGAGTACGCGAAGGGCATCCTCACCGCCGACCTCCCCGCCCATCTGCGGGAGGATGAGCATATCCTGGCGCTGGTCTCCATGAGCACGGGCTTCCGTCGGGAGCTGATCCTGCACCGTGCCCTTTCCGACGGCTGGCTCACCGACACGGGCGACCCCGCTCTGGGTGCCTTCGTCCGTATGACGGTCTGATCTGCGATCTGATCTTTTCCGTCCCTCCGATGCCGAGGCTCGGAGCATGACAGTTTTCCTCCCATTCCCCCTTGTCCCGCGCCTCGGCGCGGGATTCTCGTTTGGGTTGAGTCCCCCTCTCGTAACCGTTTATCCCAAAACGCGACCGATCATCCCACCCTGCTTGACAAAACCCCCGCTCTGTGGTATGATGAAGGCAACGAATATAGGTGATCGCGGAATCGTGATAATCGCAGTTTTTCGGTGTAACAAAATGAGAACAGCCCCTTCCCCTCATCCGCCTCCCGCCGCAGGAGCTGGTCGGCACCTTCCCCCCAAGGGGAAGGCTTTCAGAGGGAACCCTCCTCTCACCTACACCC
>JAFULU010000070.1 GCA_017483125.1 Clostridia bacterium | reverse complement strand
CAAAATGCAAAATCAAAGAACGGCGTGACGATACAGCAAGTTTTGTACAAAAAAGATTTTCTTATAGGGGACAACTACTTTTTGGGTGTAGAATGTCAAACTTTTACCACCAAAAATAGCTTTTGCGTCAGCAAAAGGCTTCATCAATTTTGCATTTTGCATTCTCAAACTCACCGCTAAACCCCAATTTGCATCACCGCTAAAGAGCCACAGGGACGGCACCAACCCGGCACCGTCCCTTGATGATGAAATGATTACAGCAGCTCTGCCTTGAGGGTCTCGGCCAGGTCAGTCTTCTCCCAGGGAGCGTTCAGGTCCTCGCGGCCCATGTGGCCGTAGGCGGCCAGGTCGCAGTAAATGGGACGGCGAAGGTCAAACTTCTTGATGATGGCGGCGGGACGGAGATCCACGTGCTTCAGCACGGCCTCTTCAATAGCGGCCTCGGAGACCTTGGCGGTACCGAAGGTGTCCACCAGCACCGAAACGGGCTTGGCCACGCCGATGGCGTAGGCGACCTGGACCTCACAATGGTCGGCCAAACCCGCGGCCACCACGTTCTTGGCGATGTAGCGGGCGGCGTAGGAGGCGGAGCGGTCCACCTTGGTGGGATCCTTACCCGAGAAGGCGCCGCCGCCGTGACGTGCGTAGCCGCCGTAGGTGTCCACGATGATCTTACGGCCGGTCAGACCCGTATCACCCGCGGGACCTCCGATGACGACGCGGCCGGTGGGGTTGACGAAGAACTTGGTGTTCTCATCCAGCAGGGCGGCGGGGACGACGGGGCGGATGACCTTTTCGATCATGTCCTCGCGGATGGTCTCCAGGGAGACCTCGGCGGAGTGCTGGGTGGAGACCACAACGGTATCCACACGGGTGGGCTTGCCGTTCACGTACTCCACGGTGACCTGGGTCTTACCGTCGGGACGGAGGTAGTCCAGCTCGCCGCTCTTGCGGACGGCGGTGAGGCGCTTGGCCAGCTCGTGGGACAGGGAGATGGGCAGGGGCATGAGCTCGGGGGTCTCGTTGCAGGCGTAGCCGAACATGAGGCCCTGGTCGCCCGCGCCGGTGTCCAGGCCATCGGCCAGGACATCGCTCTCGCCGTTCTTGGCCTCCAGGGACTTGTCCACGCCCATGGCGATATCGGGGGACTGCTCGTGAATGGAGGAGATGACGGCGCAGGAATCGCAGTCAAAGCCGTACTTGGCACGGGTGTAGCCGATCTCACGGACGGTCTCGCGGACGATCTTCTGGAAGTCCACGGTGGCCTTGGTGGTGATCTCACCCATGATGGCCACGAGGCCGGTGGTGCAGAAGGTCTCGCAGGCTACGCGGGACATGGGGTCCTGGCGGAGCAGCTCGTCCAGAATGGCGTCGGAGATCTTGTCGGAAATCTTGTCGGGGTGACCCTCGGTCACGGATTCGCTGGTGAACAGCACTTTGCGGTTGTCGTTAATCATAATTCTATGTCCTTTCCTTTGTTTCTGATGGGGTATATGTGATCGGGATGGTTCCCTTTTCGTTTTCAATGGGACGGAGCGGGGATATGCTGTCGTTCGGTTCCCCAGAAAAAACCCTCTGCCGAGTCAGACAGAGGGTTTTTCCGTGTTGACTCTCATCATGCAGGCGTTGGCACCTTACCGCCCGTCATGGCGCGGCAGGTTGTCGTGACTTCACAGGGCCTGTCCCTCCGTCACTCTTGATAAGTGTTGATGATGCTGTTGTGGGTAATGAAGTTACTCGTGCTTCTCGAACTGCTTGACGAGACGGTTCAGCAGGGTCGTAGAGGTTCTGCCGGCGGCCTTCATCTTGGAGGAGATGCTCTCCTGACCGGTCTTCAGATTCTCCAGAACCACGTTGCTGATGGGGAAATCGGCAAAGTAGCCCAGGTCAAAGATACGGTTACGGACGATGTAGTCCACCATAGAGGAGGAATCGGGATCCTGGGCGGCCTGGAGCTTGGTGATGACCTGGAAGAGCTTGGGGGTGACGTTGTCGTAGTTGCAGGTGGCCATAGCCTCGAGGATGGTGCCCACGAACTCGGGATCCTTCTCGGTCTTGGCCACCATGACCAGAGCAGTTGCGCCGTTGACGAAGGACAGGTACTCAGACTGAGCCTCGTCGAACTTGGGCATGGGGAGGATGCCGTAGGGATCGGTCATCTCGGACAGGAAGGTGGAGATCTTGTTCAGGGACATATCGCAGAACATGGCACGGCCGCCGGAGAAAACGTCATAGGTGGTGGCGTAGACGTTGATATCGGTAACGAAGTAGGCGTTCTGCTCCACGATGATCTTATAGATCTTATCGTAGATACCAATGACCTTCTCGGTGTCGTAGCTCAGCTCGGGGGTACCGTCCACAATGGTGACGAAGTTCTCGCCGCAGGCGTAGTACATGCTGAAGGGAACGTCCATCATCCAGGAGGTGAGGCAGTAGCGGTCGTCGGTATAGGCCAGCTTACCGTCGCCGTTGAGGTCGAAGGTCACGTCCTTGCAGTAGTCGTACATGGCGTCCATGGTCCAGCCACCGTTGCGGGCCAGCTCAAAGAGCTCGGCGTCCGACTTGCCCAGCTCCTTCACCATTTTGCGGTTGAAGACCAGGCAGGAGGAGAACAGCATGGAGGAGGGGAAGATATCGCCCGTCATGACGTAGGTACGGCCGTTTACGGTCATATTGTCATAGCAGGACTGATCCCACCAGGGCTGGGTCAGGTCGATTTCAGTGATGTCACCCAGATTGTAGCAGTAGTTGTTCTGGGCGCAGGTACCGAAGGAGTACTTGTGTCCGATGTAGAAATCATAGTCGTCGCTGCCGCTGGTGGACTGGGTGTTCAGGGTGGTGTTGACCTGATCGTAGGAGAGCTGATAGTAGGAGAACTCGATCTCAAAATCGGTGGCGATTCGGGAGTTTCTCTCGTAGAGCAGGTCGTCCAGAAGGTCTCCCGTCAGATCCTCGATCTCGAAATCCTCAATAATATCGTCACGGGACATGATGTTGAACTCGCGGTCAAACTTCTGCTTTTCCACCGAGTCATAGGCCAAGGGCTGTTCGGTCTCGGATTCAGCGGGGGTATCCGCGGCGGTGCTCTGGGCGGGATCGTCCTCACCCGTTCCGCAGGAAACGGCCAGGAAAAGGGTGCCCAGCACCATAACCAGAGCCATCAGGAGAGAGAGACTTTTTTTCATGGTAAAGTACTTCATTTCATCCTCCAAAAGATGTATTTCGGGCATTCTGTGGATCAAATACGGAATAGTCGTATCCCGCTCTTATCATTATACAGAAAAAGCGGGGATATGTCAAGAGGTATAGCGAAAAACGGGGAATTTCGGAGCAAATTTTTCAGTCAAACTTCTCCATATTCTTGAGAAGCAGCCCCAGCGCGCGCTCAGCGGACTTGCGGCCCGAGGTCAGACCCGAGGCGATCTCGGCGCGGCCCGCGATCAGGCTGTCGCGGACCAGGTCGGAGACACTCAGATCGGCGAAGTAACCCAGATCAAAGACGCGGTTGCGGATGATGAGATCCACCATAGCGGCAGACTCGGGATCCTGGGCGGCCTGGAGCTTGGTGACCACCTGGAACATATTGGGGGTGACGTGCTGGTAGTTGTAGGTGGCCATGGCCTCCATGATCGTGCCCACGAACTCGGGATCCGACTCGGTCTTGGCGATCATGACCAGGGAGGTGGAGCCGTTGACGAAGGAGAGGTACTCCTTCTGGTAGGTATCGTACTTGGGCTCGGGGAGGATCCCGTAGGCGTCCTCCATCTCGGTGAGGTACTGGGAGATGAGGCGGAGGGTCATGGTGGAGAACAGGGCGCGGCCCTCGGTAAAGACGTCGAACATGGTGTCGTAGAGAGCCTCCTGGGTGACGTGGTAGGCGTTCTCACCCACGACGATGCTATGGAGCTTTTCGTAGATGCCCGTGACGTCCTCGTCGGTGTAGGTGACGGTGGGCACGTCCTCCACGGTGGTGACGAACATACCGCCCGCGCCGTAGAACAGGGCGTAAGGGGCAGCCATCATCCAGCCTGTGAGGCAGTAGCGGTCGTCCAGGTAGTTGAGCTTGCTGTCACCGTTGAGGTCCAGGGTCACGTCCTTGCAGTAGGTATGAAGGACGTCCAGGGTAAAGCCGCCGTTTCGGGCGGTATTGTTCAGATCGTCCACCGACTTGTTCAGCTCGGTCATGAGGTCCTTGTTGAAGACCATGCAGGAGGAGATACGCATGGAGGAGTCGGGGAGGATGTCGCCCGTCATGACGTAGGTATGGCCGCCCACGGTAAGGTTCTTGTAAGCACCCTGATCCCACCACGCGCCGGTGAGGTCCATCGAGGCGATCTTGCCCAGATCGTAGAGGTAGTTGTTCATGGCCAGATTGGTGAAGGAGTGCTTATGGCCAATGAAAACGTCGTAGTCGTCCAGACCGCCGTTGACCTGCTGCTTGGCGGCCTCGTTGACCGAGGTGTAGCTGTTGCCCTGGTAAGAGAAGACGAACTCCACGCCGAAGTCCTCGCCCACCACGGTGTTGCGCTCGTAGAGGGAGTCGCCCAGCACGTCGCCCTTCATGCCCTCCACCACGAAGTCGTCCTTACAGTCGTCGCGGATGAGGACCGAGAAGTCACGGTCGTACTTTTCCTTTTCCAGCTGCTCGTAGGGGGATTCGGTGACGGTCTCGTCGGTGGTGCTCCCTTGGGTACCGCTGCCGCTCTCGGCGGGGTCGTCGGTGGTCTCGCCGCAGGAAACGGCGGTGAGGAGCAGGCTCACGGCCATGAGGAGAGCCAGAGCGAGGGTAAGGATGCGTTTGGTGGTGTTCATGACTAATACCTCCGTGTGTTCAGATCAGCCACTCAAGCCAGGAAATACCGCTGCTGATCCCAAGACAGATCAGACTCACGATGACACCGGCGATGAGGACGCCCAAAAGGGCGGAGAGAAGTGCCTTCCAGAAGTTCATTTTGATGGTTGCGGCCACCAAAGAGCCCGTCCAGGCTCCCGTTACGGGGAGAGGGATGGCGATGAAGAAGCAGACTCCCCAAAAGCCGTATTTGGTGATCTTGTCCACGTTCTTATCAGCCTTGCGGCGGAGCCAGTCCGCCACCCTGTTGAATAGTCCCACGCGGCAGTGCTCCATCCAGTCCAGCACCTTGCGGATAAAGAGGAGGATGAAGGGGACGGGGATCATATTACCGATGACGGCAAAGAGAAAGCTCTGCCACCAAGGCATATCAAAGACGAACCAGCCTACGGGGATGGCACCGCGCAGCTCAATGATGGGGATCATGGAGCAGAGGATAACCGACAGCTCACGGCCGACGGCCTCCTCAAAGAAGAGCATAATGGCTTCTTTCATAGAAAAACCTTTCGTTATTCAGAGACACCGAACAGGTCGGTGAGATTTTCAAACCAAGTGAAGTCGCCTACCCAAGAGAAATCACCGTGCAAAAGGGTCAAGAACAGGAAGATAACCACAGCGAGGAGGGCAACACCCGCCAGCGTAACCCAAAGATTGCGCCAGAGCCGCTGTTTCTTCTGTGCGGGGTCGGCGGAGACGGTACTGTCCCAGGAGGACGCGGGAAGGAGTCTCGCCGCCTGCATGGCCCGACAGACAGGCTTATAGAGGATCAGCACCAGGGAGGCGTTGACCAGAGCCTTGACCAGATTGAAGGGAAGGAGCAGGGTGGGGATCATGTCGATGACGGCGGAGCGGGGGGCACCCATGTAGAAGGGGGTCACCACCAGATTCAGGGTCAGCATGACGGCCACCAGGGCGACCACGCCCGAGGCCAGGGAGATGATAGCGCCCGAGAGCTTTCGGTTGTGGCGGTAGACCACGGCGCACACCACCGAGAAGGTGGCGGAGGAGGCGAAATTCATGAGAAAGCCGTACCAGCCCGTGTCGCCGATGGTGATGAACTCCAGGGTGGCGACCAGAAGGGAGACGGTAGCGGCGGTGACGGGTCCCATGATCAGACCCGCGATGGTGATAATGGAATCCTTCAGATCGAAGGTGAGGAAGGTGACGTTGAAGCGGAAGACGAACATGGCGGCGAAGGCCAGCGCGGCAAAGACCGCCATAAGCACCAGATCACGCAGGTGCAGGCGTTTGTTGTGTTTGGCAGACATAAAAAAGTATCCTTTCCCATCCGGACTGTAGCGCGCTTCCCTTCCGATTCAGCATCGGAACAGATTGAGGAAACGCGAAAGTTCTCCCGTTCAGCCATGCGTATGCGGCGAAAGGTTTCGGAGCAACACGCGCGCAAAGTTGACTTTACGCCGAAAACTTTCTGAACTCGGCTCTGCCGAATTCATCCATTGCTGACTCGCGCGGCGAAAGGTTTCGGAGCAACGCGGAGAAAACTTTCTGAACTCAGCTCTGCTGAGTTCGACCGTCGGCGCAGGAATTACACCTGCCAGGCACACCTGCCGTCTGGGGCGGCGTGTTCGTGGGCTGTAACCACCGGTATGGAATTTCACCAATTCTCAAAGATGTGTAATGTAGTAATAGAATATGAAAACCCCGCAGCAATGCGCGGGCAATGAGAGCATTGCTACGTTGCTGCGGGGCGAATTTTCCCTTTAGTGGGTTAATTACTTGATGATCTCGGAAACGACGCCGGAACCGACGGTACGGCCACCCTCACGGATAGCGAAGCGGAGACCCTTCTCGCAAGCGATGGGGGCGATCAGCTCAACAGTCATCTCAACGTTGTCGCCGGGGCGGCACATCTCAACGCCCTCGGGCAGAGCGATGACACCGGTCACGTCGGTAGTTCTGAAGTAGAACTGAGGACGGTAGCCGGCGAAGAAGGGCTTCTGACGACCACCCTCCTTCTCGGACAGAACGTACACGTTGCCCTTGAAGTTGGTGTGGGGGTTGACGGAACCGGGCTTAGCCAGAACCTGGCCGCGGCGGATGCCGTCCTTAGCGATACCACGGAGCAGAGCACCGATGTTGTCACCGGCCTCAGCCTGAGGCAGCAGCTTGTGGAACATCTCGACACCGGTAACGACGGTGGTCTCCTTCTCGTCAACCAGACCGACGATCTCGACGGTGTCGTTGACCTTCAGGGTACCTCTCTCCACACGACCGGTAGCAACGGTACCACGGCCGGAGATGGAGAAGACGTCCTCGACGGGCATCAGGAAGGGCAGGTCAGCCTTACGATCGGGGGTAGGAATGTAAGAGTCAACCTCAGCCATCAGCTCGAGAATAGGAGCGTACTCGGGAGAAGAGGGATCGGTGGAGTCAGAGTTCAGAGCGTCACGGGCAGAGCCGCGGACGATCGGAATGTCGTCGCCGGGGAAATCGTACTCGGACAGCAGGTCACGGACCTCCATCTCGACGAGATCCAGCAGCTCCTCGTCGTCAACGAGGTCGGTCTTGTTCATGAAGACAACGATTGCGGGAACGCCAACCTGACGAGCCAGCAGAACGTGCTCACGGGTCTGGGCGAGAGGGCCATCGGTACCTGCAACGACCAGGATAGCGCCGTCCATCTGGGCAGCACCGGT
>JAFULU010000069.1 GCA_017483125.1 Clostridia bacterium | reverse complement strand
TGAAAGCACGTCCATCATCACCGTAAACGAGCCTCTGACCTAAGGAGGTGCGCCCATGAAATCTGAGTACACCCACTTTATCCCCGAGAATGTAGCCCCGAAAGGGGCTACACGGATCGTGGTCAAGAAGGACGGCGAGGAGGTATGCTCCATCCCCGCGTCGCGGTTCGGGAGCCTGACACCGCCCACGGGGGAACCGACGTACTCCTTCGGGCTGATCAGCGACCCACACATCGAACCGAGCAGCACGCTTAAAAGCGAGCGATTGGAAATGGCGTTGCGGTTCTTTTCGGAAACAGACTGTGCCTTCGTCTGCGATTGCGGGGACTCCACCAATGCAGGTTTTAAGGTGGGGGAGACCGTGAACGTATCGCAGTTTGCGGAGTACAAGCGGATCTGCGACCTGTTCCCGTCCCTGCCCGTGTACAACATCGCGGGAAACCACGACCATTACAAAGCCCAGCTCACGGGTAACTACTCGCCGACTCTGCCGACCGAAACGACCCTTCCCGACGGAACGGTCTACCCCGTGGGGACTCCGCTTCTGACCCTGTACGAGCACTACACAGGTCACGGCATCTATTACGAGGTCTCGCACGGGAGCGACGTATTCCTTTTCGTGGGTCAGCCCACGAATGGCGTCCCGATGGATAGCGGTATCAGGGATTGGCTCGCGGCGAAGCTGGAGGAGCACAAGGAGCGCAGGTGCTTTGTATTCGTCCATCCATTCATTGACGAGTCATGGACGTCAAGCCCTACCGAGGTAGCCGACGTCATCAAGGACAGCGGAAATCCCTGTAACGCGAGAGGAAACTCCCTGTTCGGCTACTGGGGGGCGTACAGCACGAATCTGTTCATGAACATCATGAGCCGATACACCAACGCCATTCTGTTCCACGGCCACAGCCACATGATGTTTGAGGCGCAGGAATATGACGAAACCGCCAACTATACCAACAGAAACGGTTTCCATTCGGTTCACGTGCCCTCCGTCGGAAATCCGCGTTGGCTGAAGGGCGATGACGGAACCTGGACGGACAAGGAAGCGGAAGCACCCGTTGTCCCGCAGGCCTATCTCGTGGACGTCTACGATGACTGTATCCACCTGCGCGGGCTTTCCTATGCGGAGGACGGGTGGGCACCCGTAGCAGTGGGGACGTATCGGATCGGGATCTGATCCTCCGTATTCCAATAAGAAAGGCCTCTGCCGAATCAAGCGGCAGAGGCTGTTATCATGTTGAGGGTCAGAACATCGGGACTGATGCCCTTTCATCGGGCAAAAGCATCAATGGCGGCGGAGAACACTGCGAAGCATCCCAAGCAGAACCCTCGGATCCATGCCCCTCAGCATCAGGCGGTTATTCTCCCGTATGGGCTTGAAAATAAAGCCGATGATAACGTTCGTGAAGAACTGGGTGATCAAGGAGGCGATCGCCGCGCCTATGCCGCCCCACCATGGGATCAGGACCAGATTCAACAGGACGTTGGCAACCGCGCCAATCACGTTAATGCCGAAAAGATACTTTTGCTTCCCTTCCGCCAGGATCCATACGTTACGGACCGAGCCGTAGTAGGAGAAGGTGACGTACCAGACGGCGACGCTCAGAATAGACGCGGTGGGAGCGTATTCCGCTCCGTACAGAAGGTAGACCAGGGGCTTGGCGAGCACCGTCATGCCTATGCTTTGGGCTAAGGAGATAAAGGTGATGATGGCGTAGAGCTGGGTCACTCTCTCATGATAACGAGTCTCATCCTTCTTTTTCTCCTCCAGAATCACGGGTCTCATGGAGTCGATCACAGCGGAAAAAACGAATCCGCTGATGCCTATGCAGGTAATAGCCGCCGAATAGAAGCCGGTCTCTGTTTCGCCCATCATGAGCTTGATCATGATGCGGTCGGTATGATGAAAGATCATCACCATCAGGCTGGGAACGATATAGTATTTGCTGCGCGACAGCATTTCCCGACCGATCCGCCAATCCACCGACAAACGTTGATTCCCCAACTTGAAATAGATGACCATCAAGATGATGGAAATCAAGCAATAGTCCAACACGTTGGACATGGCGAACCAAACGATGCTTTTTTGCGTGACAAGAAGGTAGATCTTGTACAGAGCGACAACAATATAGGCGCAAAGCGTTGCGATGGAAGGATACTTGGACAGGAGCTTGGATTGAAACCAGTATTGAGTCATTTCGGTAGCCTGGAACAGCAGCGTCAGGCTATACAGGGCGCAGACCAGCAGAGTCTCCTTTTCTCCCGCGTTGGCGATGCTGACAAAGGCGATGGAGCCTGCCATACTCAGAAAGCTGGAGAGAACGTTGATGACCAGGGCGGTTCCCAGTATTTTCCCTTCCTGTTCGGGGTTTTGAACGAATTCCTTGACCAGGGTCTGATTCAGACCCAACTGCATGATGGGGAGCGTGAAGGCCACAACGGAGGACACGTAACTGATCACACCGTAATTGGACGGACCCAGGTAACGGGCTGTGATCATTCCGATGACCAGACTGAGCAGGGATTGTATGACCTTGCAAACGATGATCCAGGACGCATTTTTTAATGCTCTGTTTTTTGACATGAGTTCTCCTTAAAGACGGCAAAGCACCTACAGGGAGCAGGCTCTGCCGACCTCTGCTTTCCGATCGGCGCGGGCAATTTCAGTAGCGATACTTGAATCGCATCACTCTCTTGTATAGCGGAAACAGGCCAAGACGGACAATTGTCTCCAGCTTTTTCAAATGACGGTTGACAGGATGATGGTATTTTCCCAATCTGCGTACCGTCTGAATACACTGCCTTTGCGCATCCAGATATTTTTTATCATTCGTGCGGCACAAGACCTGCAAAAAGAGCAGATTTGTCCTCGCCTCCATATCGTAGGCGTGCTCCAGAAATTCCGGCATATTCTTTTCAATATACGCCCGCTTCAGGTTGCAAAAATACAGCATATCAAAGAACTTTTCCGCAAACCTACTGTTCGATGCCGATCCGGATCTGAAATAATACCGGTACAGATCGACGTTATGTTGAACTACCTTGGGCTTCTTTGCATAGCATTCAAACAGGAAGTATCCATCCTCATTGATGTTATGTCCCTCTGCAAAACGGATATCCTCTATCAGACTGCGGGAGAAAAGCTTGGCGTGCAGGGATCTGGTGCGGTCATGGTACAGAAGCGACCGCTTGATCATCTCATCTCCCTCGTAGACAGAGATCTGTCCATCGGCTGATTTGGCTTGGACGCTACCGTCCTCCGCTACAAGGCTTTTGGTCGCAGAGCTCATATCCGCTCCGTACGTGAGAATATCGTTCAACAGGATTTCGATGGCATTGGCTTCCAACGTATCGTCGCTGTCCACAAAACAAAAATACTCGCCTGTCGCGGCATCGATACCCGTATTTCTCGCTCCCGAAACCCCTTTGTTTTTTTGATGGATCACCCGGACACGCTCATCCTTTTGCGCGTATGCGTCACAGATCGCAGGGCAGGAATCCGGGGATTGATCGTCCACCAGAACGATCTCAATTTGCGGATAGGTCTGCTTCAGCAAGGATTCAACGCAATCCGAAAGGTAGTTCTCCGTACCGTATACGGGAACAATAATGCTCACCAGCGCGTTCGTCATATCTTCCGCTCTCCCAATTTTTTCAGGTTGTTCAATCAAATCAGCCGGATCTGTGGGATCCGTTGCCCACCGCGCGCCACGTGGAGGCTTTGATCTCGCGCGGTTCCCCCTGTATAGGCAGGGGGGATTATAGAATCAAATCATGCCCGGGTGCTCTTGCGCTCAGGAAACGATCATTTTTCCGTCGGCGCCGAAGTAGTAGTTGCCCGCGGTAAGGGGAGTGCCGTCCGCGAGGGTTTTGCCCTCCACGTGCTTAGCACTCAGAGTCTTGGTGGTGTTGACCAGAACCTTGTGCCCGTCGGAGACGAAGTAGAAGCTACCCTCAAGCTCAACGAGTTGGTACGCCTTCTGCTGCACGCCGTTGACGTACAGGAAGCCGTCGATGACACCGTTTTTGACCTCGGGCGCCTTGGAAACCACCATCTTACCGTCGGCACCGAAGTAGTAGTTGCCCGCGGTAAGGGGAGTGCCGTCCGCGAGGGTCTTGCCCTCCACGTGCTTGGCACTCAGAGCCTTGGTGGTGTTGACCAGAACCTTGTGCCCGTCGGAGACGAAGTAGAAGCTACCCTCAAGCTCAACGAGTTGGTACGCCTTC
>JAFULU010000068.1 GCA_017483125.1 Clostridia bacterium | reverse complement strand
TAGAAAAACAAATGTTCGGGTGTAGGTGAGAGGAGGGTTCCCTCTGAAAGCCTTCCCCTTGGGGGGAAGGTGCCGACCAGCTCCTGCGGCGGGAGGCGGATGAGGGGAAGGGGCTGTTCTCATTTTGTTACACCGATAAACCGCAATTTTCACGCTTCCGCCAGCTTGTCCAGTCTGCGGTTGCGGAAGTACAGGATCACGTCCGTTCCCACCATGGCAAAGTTGAGGACGTAGAAGAACAGAACGTACCACTTCTCCCCGAAGGCGGCCATGTAGGCGGGATTTGCGAGCTTGGCGGCGATGCCCGCGATGTAGCCCACCTCAATGAGGATGAGGAAGAGCAGGCTCTTGCCGCGGGCTGTGCGGGCGCGATAAGACTTGGCCACGTTGAAGGGCCAGGACGCGCCGAAGCAGAGGATCATGATGATTTCAAGTATTTCGGGCATGGAAAATACCTCCTTGTGATGGGGGAACGGAGAATGTCCCGCGGGAATTGGCGGTAGGAGACGCCAAAAGCCCCCTTGCCGTGTTCATTATAGCACAACAAGGGGGGCTTGTAAAGGGTTTTGGGGATTTTCGGTGAATCTTACCCAAGCAGAAGGAGCAGACCCAACAGGATCACGGTCTCGTCCAGATCCCCGCGGTCGGGGCAGTCGGTATTCTCCCGCAGAAGGAAGAGGATCAGCCCCAGCAGGAGCAGCTCCTCCAGCCCCAGAGAGAGGGTGCCAAGGGCGCGCCATGGGGGAGAGATGGAGGTAGGCGGTGTTTTGTGGGGGTGAGTGGCGTTGGGCGGCGCTCCGTGGGCAGGGGTGGTATTTTGTGGGGATTGGTGGGGGAGGGGAGCGGTCGATGGAGTATCGGCCGTCTCCTCGGGGGGATTCACCGTCTCGGCGTAGGCGGTGGCGGGGAGGTAGGTCGGGGACTGACGGCGGTGGCTGTCCCCCAATTGGCTGACGCGGGGAAGGTCATCGAAGCGGGGTGTGGGCGGCTCGGAGGAGGGGAGCTTGGAGGTGTCGGCCTCGGGAGTGGACAGGCTTCCCAAGGGCCGCTCCTCCCCGTCCACGATGGCGTGGCCGCTGTAGTTGGGGGGCACGCTGACCCGCGGGGAACGGTGGGGGGTGTAGGGGACTCGGCTCTCCGCGCGGGGAGGGTGGGAAAAACCTCTTTCCTTACTGTACACGGCCGTCCCTCCCTTCATTTGCGGTGGTGCCGCTCCCCACCGAGCCCAGCAGACCCGTGAGGGAGATCCCCGACCGTTCCAGAGCGTCCCAGACCTTACAGAGGCGGAGGACTGTTTCGGCGGTCTCACGGCGGTGGGGGCTTAAGTAGGGCTTGAGGGCGCAGAGGAGGGCAGTATGGCGGTCTATGGAGTGGGGGCGGGTGGCGTTCGGCGCACTTCCCGTACCGTTCCCGAGACTTCCCAAAAGGGGAGACAGATTCTCCATGAGGGAGGGGAGGGCGGACAGGAGGGCGGGGTTCTGGAGGAGGAGACCCAAGGGATTTCCCGCGGAGGGCGGGGACGGGGGAGTGTCCGTGGGGGTGTCACCCGCGGCGGGGGGCGGTATCGGCGGGGAGTCAGAGGTGGGTGGAGAGTCAGCGGGGGGCGGGGCGGTGTTTTCTACCTCGTCCAATAGCCGCTCCAAAAGTCCCGCTTGTGGGGTTGGTGTCGTGGGGGTGAGATCCTCGGCCATGGCGGTCACCTCACCGTCCGCCGCTCGGGTTGCCCCCGAACATCTGCATAAAGCGGGTGATGTCCTCGTCAGTGGCCGCAGACAGAACGGCGCGCAGGGCGGTCACGTCCATTTGCGCCAAGGGAACGCGGCTGACGTCCACCCCGTACTCGGTGAGGAGCTTGCCCAGCACCCCGCGGAGCTGGTCGTCGTTGAGCTTCAGGAGGCGGTCAAGGCTTTTCTTATCCAGTTGCATGGTTATACCCCTTCTGCCGCCGCAGGGATTACCGTAGCCGTTGGGCGCGGCGAAAGGGCGGCTACTCTCATGCTATGCCGAGGGCGGGGAGAGGGCAACAAAAAAGTGGGATTTCTTTGGAAAAAACTTGAAAAACGCATGGACAAACAGGGGATTTCGTGGTATACTATATAGTGGAGTGGTATTTGCTCCCATATCCCGACACCGAAAGGAGGCCCCCATGACCCTGCTGGTTCTCTCGGACAGCCACGGCCGTCCCGATCTCATAGAAGAAGCCATCCGCCGCGTCCGTCCCGACGGCATTCTCTTCGCGGGGGACGGGCTCAGGGATCTGACCCGTGTGGAGCTTCCCTGCCCCCTATGGGCGGTGTCGGGGAACTGCGATTGGCTGTCGGCCCCTCTGATCATAAGCGGGAGTGCTTTCGAGCCCCAAACCGAGGAGCTGGTCACGGTGGAGGGGATCCGCATCCTCCTCACCCACGGCCACAAGTACGGGGTCAAGTCCGGCCCCACCGCCGCCGCCTACCGAGCCCTGGAGCTGGGAGCGGATATACTGGTCTACGGCCACACCCACGTCCCCGTGGAGTACCGCTTACCCCCCGCCGAGGGTGGCAGCGAGGAGCGGAAGCCTCTGATCCTTTTCAACCCCGGGAGCATCGGGGACCGCGACGGCTCCTTTGGCACCATTACCATACGAGGGGGCGTGATCCTGTGCGGTCACGGAACGCTCTGACGCTTCACCGCAAAAAGAAAAAGGCCGTCTCGCCCGTAGGCAAAACGGTCTGATTCCTGGCATCGGTCAAAACTCAGCGGGAGCTTCCTCGGTGTCCTCCACCTCATTCTCGGCGTTCTCCAGAGCCTCGTAGAAGGCATTGATGACGGCGCTCTCCAGAGCGGCGCGGAACTGAGAATTGATGGGATGTACGATATCACGGTAGGTATCGTCGGGATTCTTGCGGCTGGGCATCACGATGAAGTACTTTTCGCGGGCGTTGATGACCTTGATGTCGTGTACCGCCAGCTGACCGTCAAAGGTCACGGACACGATGGCTCTCATGGGGCCCTCGTCGAAAAGCTTTCTCACTTTTACGTCAGTAATCTGCATAAAATTTGCACCTCCGTTCCATCATTCGCCATAGGCGAATCGGATGATTCAAGTATAACCTAATTGCATGAAATCAATTTAACGAAATTGAGTATTTTTTGTGAATTCATACGCAAATAGTAGGCTTTTTCGTCTTTTTTTTGAAAAAATATTCCCCGATCCATACGCCCGACGTCGGATTTCGGCGCACAGCGCGCCCAAGCGCCGGTCATTTTCCATTCCAAGCAAGGAGTTACGTATGTCAACGCCCAACACCCACGAGGGCCCTGCCCGTATTCTGTCCTGTCTGAAGGCCTGCGCCGACTGCCGCGGCTCGGTCTTTTTCATCGGTGTCGGCGGGGTCATGATGTCCTCGCTGGCTCTGCTCACCGCCCGCGCGGGGCATCCCGTCTGCGGCTCCGACCGCGCCCGCACCGCCGTGACCGACGCGCTCACCGAGGGCGGGGTAACGGTGCTGTACGGTCACGCCGCCGAAAATATCCCCGAAAACTGCGGTCTGGTGGTATACACCGTAGCCATTTCGGAGGATAATCCCGAATACGTGGAGGCTCTGGGACGGGGGATCCCCTGCGTGTCCCGCGCCGACTATCTGGGTGCCCTCATGACGGGGTATATCCACCGCGTGGGTGTGGCGGGGATGCACGGTAAGAGCACCTGCACCTCCATGTGCGCCCAGATCCTTATGGACGCGGCTGTGGATCCCACCATTCTGTCGGGTGCCGCCTACGCCCCTATGGGGGGCGCCTACCGCCTGGGGGACTCCAAGGAGCATTTCCTCTTTGAGGCCTGCGAGTACATGGATTCCTTCCTGGACTTCCACCCCACCGTGGCGGTGCTGTTGGGGGCTGAGCTGGAGCACGTGGACTACTTCAAGGACATGGAGCAGATCACCGAGTCCTTCGCCCGCTACGCTTCCCTGACGGGGCCTAAGGGGGTGACGGTGGTCAACCTTGACGACGACAGCATTCCGGAGTCCGCCCGCCGCGCTCTGGAGAGAGGGCTGACGGGACGGCTGGTGACCTTCAGCGCAAAGGGGGATCCCGCCGCGGATTTCCGCGCCGAGGAGGTCCGTATGGAAGAGGGACTTCCCTGCTTTACCCTTATAGCCCGCGGAGAGACGCGGGGCGAGGTGCGCATGGCGGTTCCCGGGCGGCATCAGGTCATCAACGCCTTGGCCGCCGCCGCCGCCATGGACGCCTGCGGGATCCCCATGGAGGCCATTCTGTCGGGTCTTTCCCACTACGTGGGGGCGGGACGGCGCATGGAGTACAAGGGGGACGTCAACGGCGCGCGGGTCTACGACGATTACGGTCACCATCCCACCGAGGTGAGGGCCACTCTGGAGGGGGCGAAGGCCCTTTGCCGTGAGGGGTGCCGTCTCATCTGCGTGTTCCAGCCCCACACCTACAGCCGCACCGCCGCTCTGTACGCTGACTTTCTTACCGCCTTTGACGCCGCCGACAGGGTGCTGTTCATGGACATATACGCCGCCCGCGAGGACAATATCTACGGGGTTTCCTCCGCGGGGCTGGCCGCCGACATCAATCAAGCGCGTCCCGACAAGGCCGTTTACTGTGCCACTCCCCACGAGGCCGCCGAGGCTGTCCGCTCTCTTGCCAAGGAGGGCGACACGGTGGTGATTATGGGCGCGGGGGACGTGATCAAGGTGACGGCAAGGCTGTTTGAGCATTGATTTCAAATTGGGGTTTGTCGGTGGGTTTCCTCGTTACTTGCCTTCCCCAGCGGGGAAGGTGTCACGAAGTGACGGATGAGGAGAGCGGGTTTGAACTTACAAGCGGGTGTATACGTAAAACCCTTGATACGCCAAGAAAAATCATACCCGATACCGAACCGTAATTTGCTCTCCTCATCCACCGCTTCGCGGTCGGCGTGCTATAATATCAAGTGCAACATTACAAAAAAGTATAGACAATATTCTCGCCAGGGTGTAAAATGTAGTTACCACACAAACAAACTACACGGAGGTAAGAATATTGTCTTACACACATTTTACACTAACGGAACGAGAAAATCTACAACAATTATTGAACGAAGGGAAAAGTTTTCGAGAAATTGCGGAAATTTTAGGAAGAAGTCCGTCAACGATCAGCCGAGAAGTGAGACGGAACTACAGCCAAAAGAAAAAACAGTATCATCCTTGGAGAGCAACCGTTTTGTATATCCTACGGAGGAAGAAGTGCGTTCGCCGCCCAGCTATACAGAAGGACACAGAGCTATTTCGACTCATCCAGGAATGCTTGGAGAAGTATTGGTCTCCGGAATTGATCGCACATTACTGCAAGGAGCACGGATATCCCGTTTCTCATGCAACGATCTACAAAGCGATTCGATCTGGTTTGTTTTCGGGGGTAAAGGCTAAGACCCATCTGCGAAGGAAAAACAAGAAAAAGTATAAGCGTACCAAGACTTGTTCGAGCATCCAACCTGAACACACCATCCATGAAAGGCCCGTAGACGCTAACACAAAGAGTCGGCTCGGCGATTGGGAAGGTGATACGGTTTGCGGTGCCAGAAACAAGAGTTGTCTCGTGACACAGGTTGACAGAAAGAGCAAGATGCTTACCGCAGCGATATCTCCCAACCACACAATGGATGCCGTGAGAAAGGCAACGAAACGTGCTTTCGAACTTCTTGAAGTTTCCTTGCCGATCCACACGATAACTCTGGATAACGGTTCGGAATTTGCTGATTTTAAGGGTATCGAAGAAGATCTTGACACTACGATTTATTTTGCAGATCCTCATTCACCTTGGCAGCGCGGCCTCAATGAGAATACCAACGATATGCTTCGTTTCTTCTTCCCTAAAGGTACTGATTTCTCACTCGTTTCTGAAGACGAGCTTGTTCGAGTTGTTCATCTCATCAATTCCCGTCCTCGTAAATGTTTGGATTATCTCTCTCCGCTTGATTTTGTCTCTAAAAAGTGTTGCACTTGACTTGACAACCTGCCGTCCCCCTTCCCCGCTGGGGAAGGCAAAGGAACGGACCGACAAACCCAAATTTGAAACCCCCGACCGCCGATTTTCCCAACCTTCCCCATAAAAATCCCCCAAAAACCTGCCCAAATACGAAAAACCCTCTTGATTGTTGCCTTTTTTGGTGG
>JAFULU010000067.1 GCA_017483125.1 Clostridia bacterium | reverse complement strand
TTACCCAAATAAAATAATTGACAAACAAACAAAGTTGTGTTATAATTATCTGTATCAAAGGCATTGACGGAGAGGATGCCACGGCACGGTCCAAAGAGAGGTAGCGGTTGGTGTAAGCTACCGACACGGTCGCGGTATTTGTAGCTCCCGAGCCGAGCGGAAGAAATCACCGCGGGCAAAGACCCCGTGAGAGTAGACCCGCTCCGAGTCAGACCGCGTTAGTGTCTACGGGTTGATGGACCCGACTGAGTGGCGGAGCCTTCCGCAATTTGAGTGGTACCGCGGGTGCTGTATAAGTGATTTATGCGCACTCGTCTCAAAGTAACGACACTTTGGGACGGGTGCGCTTGCTTTGCTTTTGGTACGCCTCGCGACACCCGAGAAAGGATTGAACATGGATCAGATAACCAAAACGATGGAGCCCTCCTCCATGTCCGGATTGGATTTTAAGATCAAGGAGATGGCGGGACGTATCCGCGCCCTCCGTGAGATCGAGGGGCTGGAGCCCCAGCAGATGGCCGCCAAGACCGGCGTTTCCGTAGAGGAGTACCTTCTCTGCGAGAGCGGTCAGAGCGACCTGAACTTCGCGTTCATCTACCGTTGCGCCCTGGCGCTGAACGTCAACGTCACCGAAATTATCGAGGGCTACAGCCCCAAGCTGAAATCCTACACCGTCACCCGCGCGGGTGCGGGGCAGGAGATCGCCAAGGCCCATGGCATGGTGTACTACAACATGGCTTACGCCTTCCAGAACCGTATCGCTGAGCCTCTGTTCGTGCGCTCCGCCTACTCCGAGGAGGCCCAGCACCGCGACATCGAGCTGACCACCCACGCGGGGCAGGAGCTGGATATCGTCATTGAGGGTAAGCTCATGGTCCAGGTGGGCGAGCACACCGAGGTACTCAGCGCGGGCGACACCATCTACTACGATTCCGACACTCCTCACGGTATGATCGCCGTGGGCGGTCAGGACTGCGTGTTCTACGCCATCGTCCTCAACCCCACGGGGGAGCCCATCCCCGAGCTGGCGCCCACCGAGGCGGTCCCCGCCACCAAGAAGGAGACCACGGTTCACCGCGACCAGCAGAGCGACCGCGTCTGGCGTAAGTTCATCGACGTCACCGAGAACGCTCTGGGCACCCCTACCTCCATTACCTTCAAGAACACCGACAAGTTCAACTTCGCCTTCGATCTGGTGGACGCCGTGGCCGAAAAGGATCCCGAGAAGCTGGCCATGCTCCACGTCTCCCGGGACCACACCGAGCGGCGATTCACCTTCAAGGACATGAAGCGTGCCTCCGCCCAGTGCGCCAACTACTTCAAGTCCCTGGGAATCAGGAAGGGCGACCGCGTCATGCTGGTGCTGAAGCGCCACTACCAGTTCTGGTTCGCCATGCTGGGTCTGAACAAGCTGGGCGCCATCGCCATCCCCGCCACCAACCAGCTCCAGGAGCATGACTTCGAGTACCGCTTCCAGTCTGCCGGTGTCTCGGCCATCCTCTGCACCGCCGACGGCGACACCGCCCATCAGGTGGACATCGCCGCCGAGAATTGCCCCACTCTGAAGCACAAGATCATTGTCAATGGCGAGCGGGAGGGCTGGCGCAGCTTCGACGAGGAGTACACCCTGTATTCTTCTCACTTTAGCCGCACCGAGGATTCCCCCTGCGGCGACGATCTGCTCCTCATGTTCTTCACCTCGGGCACCTCGGGCTACCCCAAGATCGCGGCCCACAACCACAAGTACCCTCTGGGCCACTTCCATACCGCCCGCTACTGGCACAACGTGGAGCCCGACGGCCTGCATCTGACCATTTCGGATACGGGCTGGGCCAAGTCCATGTGGGGTAAGCTCTACGGACAGTGGCTCTGCGAGGCGGCTACCTTCGTCTACGATTTCGACCGCTTCGACGCCGCGGACATTCTGCCCATGTTCGCCAAGCACCAGATCACCACCTTCTGCGCTCCCCCCACCATGCTCCGCATGATGGTCAAGGAGGATATCTCCAAGTACGACCTCTCCTCGGTGCGCCACATGACCACCGCGGGCGAGGCTCTCAACCCCGAGGTCTACCGCCAGTTCGAGAAGGCCACGGGACTCCAGATCCTGGAGGGCTTCGGTCAGTCCGAGTCCACCATGATTATCGGTAATCTGACCGGTGCTCCCCACAAGATCGGCTCCATGGGTAAGCCCGCTCCCATCTACGAGGTGGAGCTGATGGATGCCGACGGTAAGCCCGTTCCCGTGGGTGAGACGGGTGAGATCTGCATCCGCGTGGCCGACGGCGCACCCTGCGGTCTGTTCACCGGCTACTACAACGCCCCCGACAAGACCGCCGAGGTCTGGCACGACGGCTACTACCACACGGGGGACACCGCCTGGAAGGACGAGGACGGCTTCTACTGGTTCGTTGGCCGCGTGGACGACGTCATCAAGTCCTCGGGCTACCGCATCGGGCCCTTTGAGATCGAGTCGGTCATCATGGAGCTGCCCTTCGTGCTGGAGTGCGGCGTTTCCGCCGAGCCCGACGAGGTCCGCGGCCAGGTGGTCAAGGCCTCCATCGTGCTGGTGAAGGGAACCGAGCCCACCGAGGAGCTGAAGAAGGAGATCCAGCGCTACGTCAAGGAGCGCACCGCCCCCTACAAGTATCCCCGTATCGTGGTCTTCCGCGACGAGCTGCCCAAGACCACCAGCGGTAAGATCCAGCGCAACAAGCTCTGACGGAGGAACAGTCCATGTATCCCCTCAAACGCTTGACCATCCTCTGCGGCCACTACGGAAGCGGCAAGACCAACGTGGCGGTGAATATCGCCGCCGAGCTGAAGAAGTCCCATGACAGTGTGACCGTGGCGGATCTGGATATCGTCAACCCCTACTTCCGCACCAAGGACAGCGCGGCCTTCTTCGAGGAGCAGGGCATCCGCCTCATCTGCTCGGCCTACGCCAACAGTAACGTGGATATCCCCGCCCTCCCCCAGGAGATGTACGCCCTTACCGACGACCGCTCCATGACCGCCGTCTTGGATATCGGCGGCGACGACCGCGGCGCGTTGGTCCTGGGCCGTCTGGCTCCCAAGATCCTTTTGGAGAACGACTATGAGATGCTCATGGTCATCAACTGCTACCGCCCCCTCACCCGCGACGCCGCCTCCACCATGGAGGTTCTGCGGGAGATCGAGTACGCGGGGGGCATCCGCTTTACGGGTCTTGTGAACAACTCCAATCTGGGCGCTATGACCACCGCCGAGGATATCCTCGCCTCCCGAGCCTACGCCGAGGAGGTCAGCGGCCTTTCGGGTCTTCCCGTGGTCATGACCACCGTGAGACAGGAGCTGTACCCCGCCGTGGTGGGGAAGGTGCCGAACGCGTTCCCGCTGGGCTTGCAGAAAAATAAGTATTTGTGAGTTCTGCCCCCGTGTGGAAGCATAAATACGGAACGCATATACGTTTCAAAAGTTTTTGAAGTTTCCAAAGAAACTTTTTTCAAAAAGTTTCTTTGGTGGGGTTTGGGGCAAAGCCCCAAATCAAATAAAGGAGAAAACAATATGGCAAAATGTAAATTGACCTTCAAAACCGACAACTGCAAGGGCTGCGGCCTTTGCGTGGACGTCTGTCCCAAGCACGTGCTGGCACTGGCTGCGGATCAGATCAACAAGAAGGGTCACCATCCCGTGGTGGCAGAGAACCCCGAGGCCTGCATCGGTTGCGCCTTCTGCGCCACCATGTGCCCCGACTGCATCATCAAGGTAGAGAAAGGAGAGTGACGACATGGCAGATAAGGTACTTATGAAGGGTAACGAGGCCATTGCGGAGGCCGCCATCATCGCGGGCTGCCGCCACTACTTCGGCTACCCCATCACCCCCCAGACCGAGATCGCGGCCTACATGGCCAAGCGTCTCCCCAAGATCGGCGGCGTGTTCCTCCAGGCAGAGTCCGAGGTCGCGGCCATCAACATGGTCTACGGCGTGGCCTCCACCGGCACTCGCGTCATGACCTCCTCCTCCTCCCCCGGAATCTCCCTCAAGAGCGAGGGCCTGTCCTACCTGGCGGGCGCAGACCTGCCCTCTCTGGTGGTCAACGTCCAGCGCGGCGGCCCCGGTCTCGGCGGTATCCAGCCCTCCCAGGCCGACTACTTCCAGGCCACCAAGGGCGGCGGTCACGGTGACTTCCACATGATCGTCCTGGCCCCCTCCTCTGTCCAGGAGATGGCCGAGCTGACCGTTCACGGCTTTGATCTGGCCGACAAGTACCGCATGACCTCCATGATCCTGGCCGACGGTACCATGGGTCAGATGATGGAGCCTGTGGCTCTGGACGCTTTGAAGGTGGGCGAGAAGGTGGAAAAGCCTTGGGCCACCACCGGCACCAAGCTGGAGCGCGTCCACAACATCGTCAACTCCCTCTCCCTGGTCCCCGAGGAGCTGGAGGAGCTGAACTTCGCCCGCTACGAGCGCTACAAGGTCATCGAGGAGAACGAGGTCATGTATGAGACCTACCGCATGGAGGATGCCGAGATCTGCATCGCCGCCTTCGGTATCGCCTCCCGCGTCTCCCGCAACGCCGTGGACGCCGCCCGTGAGATGGGAATCAAGGTGGGTATGATCCGTCCCATCACCCTGTGGCCCTTCCCCAAGAAGGCGTTCAAGGATTCTTTGGCTACTTGTAAGGCCTACATTTCGGTGGAGCTGTCCATGGGTCAGATGATCGAGGACGTGATGCTGGCCACCGAGGGCAAGGCCTCCGTCACCCTTTGCAACCGCGTCGGCGGTATGATCC
>JAFULU010000066.1 GCA_017483125.1 Clostridia bacterium | reverse complement strand
GTGTTCACAAAGGAATCGTCCCAGCCCATGCCCAATGCGTCTGCCGAGCCGATGAGAACACGGATATGTCCGTCGCGGAAGAGATGGGCTGTCAGCTCGTTCTTCTGAGCAGCATTCTCAAAGGTGTAGAAGGAGTAGCCCGCGGTATTCGTGGGCTCGGTCGTGACTCCACGCGTGCCGTAGGTCTCCGTCAGGATGGCCATGGCTGTTTCGGGAAGCACCGCGCGGGTCTCGGTCAGGCAGCCTACGGGAATGTCGGGAAGCTTTTGGGTCAGGGCGTTGAAGGAGCAGACCAGACTCAGATCATAGTGACGGGTGTCCTGATTGATACGGGTCAGCTCGGAGTCGGCGGTGTTGTCGGTCAGAATCACCATGCGGAGGCTGTCGCCCATGCTCGCCGCCTCTGCCTCGGTGATGGCGGTGACGCTGTCCAGCTTGCCCGCGGAGGCGATCAGGGTGCGGCGCACCTTGGGCGTCATGGTCAGCTGGATGCGACCGTGCTCCATGACGTGATGGCGGGTGAACAGTTCGGTGAGCTGCTCCTTTTCACTGTCTCGCAGAAGGGTCTGGCTATCCAGCATCAGATTGAAGGCGTGCTGGGCAGACTCAGCGGTCAGGGGGGTGATGGTCTTGCGGCCGGTCAGGTGGGTGTACAGCTTGATGTTGACACGGTGGCCGTACTCGTACAGAAGCTCCATGATGCCTACCACAGCCTCGTGGTGGCTGTACAGGTAGTCGGTCTTCTTACGGGTGTACAGCTTGGAGATACGGCGGCCCAGCTCTCCCATGAAGGGAAGGGTGACGGCTTCGGCCACGGCCTGATCCACTCGGGTGCGATAGCCCAGAATGCCCTCCGACTCGGCCTTGGTGGGATAGTTGAAGTAAACGTAATCCTGATGAGGGCAGAGAGCGCCGCCCTTGACCAGATCAGGCACGTAGATCTCCTCGCTGATCTCCCCGCAAAGGTTCAGATAGCGGTCCATTTCCTCATTGCTGAAGTCGTAGGGGGGAGTGCTTGTCAGGATGAGGACGCGGAACTCACCGCCCAGGACCCCCAGAAAGCTTTCCAGCGCGTCGGTCTGACGGCTGTCCAGATGGTGTGGCTCGTCCAGAAGGATGGTATGGATGCCGCGCTCCTGCACCAGACGGATGATATCGGTATGCTCAAAGCTGACGTCCCGATCCTCGTAGATCACGGTGGATTTCTTGACGGCGGCCTGCAGGGTATCGTAGGTAATGGAGGTCAGGAGGGCGGGGGCCTTCAGGTCATAGGACAGGTATTCGTCCCGCGCGGCCTGCTCACTCTCGGGGAGGAAGTGGGTCACGAAATTCTCGGCCCAGTGGGTACGCATGATATCCGTGGAGGAGATGATGAGGCAGGGCTCACCGATACGGCGGGCCAGCTCCAGACCCAGCACCACCTTACCGCTTCCCGGAGGGGTGACGATATTCAGCTTTCTCTCGTCCAAACGGTACTCCAGCTTTTTCAGCAGATGTCGCTGATAATCGCGGAAGGTCCCCTTGTACGAGGCAAGCGCAAAGCTTTTGCTCATATTCATATAGCACCTCAAAAAAACTGTATTCTGTTAGAGAGCATAGTTACAACTTTACATTCTACACCATTATATCATAAAAAAAGCGTTTTGTAAAGAGTCTTTTTCAAAGATTCCAATGAATTTCACACAACCAACAAAAATTTCTTTTTCGGTTGACCGTCTGTGCATAAAAACTCTTGACGATTCACAAAATATGTGGTATAATGGCTCTGGAAAGAGATTTCCAGGATATATTTAACCGTTAACAGGAGGGATACAACATGAACAAGTACGCAGGAACCCAGACCGAAAAGAATCTGGAGGCCGCCTTCGCGGGTGAGTCCCAGGCCCGCAACAAGTACACCTACTTCGCGTCGGTCGCCAAGAAGGAGGGCTACGAGCAGATCTCGGCCCTGTTCCTCAAGACCGCCGACAACGAGAAGGAGCACGCCAAGCTGTGGTTCAAGGAGCTGGGTGGCATCGGTGACACCGCCGCCAACCTGCTGGCCGCTGCCGAGGGCGAGAACTACGAGTGGACCGATATGTACGAGGGCTTCGCCAAGACCGCCGACGAGGAGGGCTTCCACGATCTGGCCATCAAGTTCCGCCTGGTCGCCGCCATCGAGAAGTCTCACGAGGAGCGCTACCGCGCCCTGCTCTCCAACGTGGAGACCGCCGCTGTCTTTGAGAAGAGCGAGGTCAAGGTCTGGGAGTGCCGCAACTGCGGTCATCTGGTCGTGGGTGTCAAGGCCCCCAAGATGTGCCCCACCTGCGCTCATCCTCAGGCTTACTTCGAGGTCCACGCCGAGAATTACTGATTTCCCGACCGTACCTGCTATCATCATAAAGCCCCTCCCGAAGGGCGTGCACTCTTAGCGGAGAAATTATAGTCAGCTGTTTAATAATTGCCCCACTGTAAACAATAAGTAACCCCGACAGATACATCTGTCGGGGTTTGTTTATTCTGTTCGATAAATTGGATTTACTTGCCGCAATACACCGCAATTGCTTTACAGATAAACGAAGCAGTACCATCAGCGTGCTTATCAATATTGTTCATAAAGCGTTCGTCCGCTACATACATCTGACCGAGACCTGCCAAAATTTCGTTTGTACAAAGATAGTAATTCTCAGTAATATAGTTCTGCAGCATTTTTACAAGGCTTTGTGCTTTAGCGGAATTAGGACTTTCGTCCTTTTTCATGCAGAGTGCAAACTCTGCCATAATATGGTCCATTCCCTCGGCAATTTCATTCCACTTCTGTTTGGAGTAATCCTTAGTCCGTTCTGCGTATTCCTTGTACGCATCCGTTTT